>NZ_JBKQOT010000386.1:0-2536 GCF_052145395.1 Roseiarcus sp. | reverse complement strand
CGGCTTCGAACCACCCGATCTACCCTTTGATCTCCGTGGCCGCCGCGTGCTTCAGTACGCATTGGCGGAGGAAGCTGACGCAGAAACTAGGAATGACGTCAAGAGGAGACTTATTGGGGAGCTGACTGCGGCGATCCGAACCAACCTCGATCACTACATTGAAGCGGAAGCCGCCGCTCTCTCTATCCATGGGGTACCCGCAAAAGTGGATGAGCCCTCTCTCTGGGCTGGGTCCGAAAATGGCTTCTCTCACCTAAGCCCAAATGGTCGTGGAGACTGGATATCGGTCACGATACCCGCCGGCCCGCGCGTCTACCGGCGCGTAATCCCGAGCGGTTGGAAGACCAAACCGCCGGCCGTAGCCGAAATTCAGACCTCCTGACATAGCGTAGCGCAAAATGTCCGGTTTTGGCGTCGGTCAGGGAGCCGGCGGAACAGCCGTGGCGGTGCTGCGCTCGATCGGCGAGCCGGGGAAGGCAAGCCCGATACGGGGTGGCGGACGCACTGAGAAGCGAATCCGCAGGCGCGAGCCGGGGAAGATTGTCGCGGTTTGGTCGAGCATCTCACAGAGGGCCTGGGCGGCGTGGGTTCGATGCGGCGAGCTGAGCGGAGCCAAGGTGATATGCAACTCGCTATCGGAGACGCGGATGTCGCCTGTCGCGGCGAACAGCTCATGGAGCAGGGTTCGCCCCTCTTGATCGGCACGGGCGTAGTGAGGTCGCAGTAGCGTTACTAGATCGCTCTCGGCCTGATAGGCGACCATCTTGATGATGTCGGTCAGGTGCTTGCGCTCGGTGGCGAGCTTGACCACGGCCCGCTCGCTGAGGTCTCGGACCTCGACGCGCTTAGCAATATCGCGGCGCTGCTCGAAGAGCCGGGCGACGCGAGCGCGGGCCGTGCGCAGCCGTTTGCCGAGCGTGCCATGAGCGATCTTGAACCCCCGCATGGTCGGCCGGTGCTGCTCGGCGTTGTCCGCGGCGGCGGCGCCGTATTCGCGTTCGAGCTTGGCGAGATCGGCGCGCGCCGCACGGACCTCCTTATCCAAAGCACGGCGCTCGGGATTGGGGATGGAGCGGGTCGGGTCCTCCGGCTCGATCCGGTAATCGACGAGTGCATCAAGCAGGAACTCTTCCCGCATGTACTTGAAGAAGTTCTCCTGTCGCCAGCGCTCGAAAATGCGGTAGGCGACCTCGATGTCGCGCAGGTCCCATCGACTGGTGATTACCTGCGTCTGATGGCCGTCGTCGCACAAGCGCGTGACTTGCCGTAGGCGCAGCTTACCTTTGAGGAAGCGCACGGGCTGGTCGTGCAGAAGATAGTCCACCCGGCATCTGTCGAGCTCGGCGTGACGGGCGATGAACCGCCGCTCATTGATGCGACGGCGCCGGCCCTTGCGATAGGTCAGCAAGTCGAAGCCGCCCTTGATCATCATGTCGAACAACTTCGGGCTCCAGCCGCCGCGGTCGAAGACGATGGTGACCCGTCGCTCGCCGACCAGGTCGCGCACTTCGCGAAGCAGTCGCGGCAAGGCCTTCGTCAACGCCGCGTCGACCTCCCCGGTCACCACCAGCAACGGGTCGCCGGAGCGGTCGTTGATCCAGTAGTCGGTGCTGGCGGGCATGGCCAGATGGCGGCGCGCCACGTAAGCCTTTGATGCGATGGCGCGTTGGCCGTGATAGGCGCGCACATGGCCGTCGATGTACAAGAACCCCATGAGATGTCCGCGCTGATCGACACGCAGACGCGCAAGCTCCGCGCCCAGCTGCTCGGCGCAATGGTGTGCCGCGAGGCGGGTGAGCCGGCGCCGCAGCGTCTTCACCTCCGGCGCGCGGTCGAGCCCGAGGAGCCTGCCGAACGCGGCCGGGTCGCGTTCCTTGAGATGCTCGGGCCGCTTGATGCGCAGCAGCGCCATGAGCAGGAGCGTCAGCAAGGTCGTGCGCAGGCCATAGAAGGCCGGACCGATCTCACCGTAGAGCTTGCGGCTGATCCGAAACAACCCGCTCTCGACCAGGCACGGGAGAGCGAGCAGGACGCCGACACCGGGAACCGAGGCCCCCTCGCGAAAGAGCGGTGCGGCATCATCGAGCAGCCCCAGATGGGCGAGTTGCCGATCGAAGCTGCGATCGCTCGCGTCGCGGTCGAGGCTCATCGGCGCCGGTTCGGCGTCGTCCTCAGCCGCGCTGATTGGATCGCCGGCGCCGTCCTTCCCTGATGGCGCGGAGCCATCCTCATCATCGTCGGTCGACTTCGCCGCCGGCGGCGCCCCCGCCGCTGCGGTCGTCATCCCGGCGAACGCAAGCTGTGCGCTCTCGGCGGGCGTCGAAGGTCCGACCAGCTTGCGAATCGCCTTCTCGCTCACCCCCAGCCGGTGCGCGACCGCCCGGTTGCTCATCCCCTGGCTTTTCAGCAGCTCGATGCTGCGTAGACGTTGCCCGGAGATCCGTCGCCGACCGCGACGCCAGCCTTCCTCGCGACCGAGCGCCGCCATCCCGCCCTGCACATAGCGCGCTTGGTGGCGCCGCACGGTGCGCACCGA
>NZ_JBKQOT010000385.1:0-3624 GCF_052145395.1 Roseiarcus sp. | reverse complement strand
GTTGACCCGATAGGGGCCGCGCCCGCCCTCGACGGGCCGCTCGCGCACCGCGAAGATGACCCCGTCGCCCTGGCTCAAGCTCACGACCTCGGCGCGCGACTGCATGCGCGGCCGCTGCTCGGTCAGCACGAATTCCCCGCCGGTGAAATCGCGCCCCGGCGCCGAGAGGAGGATTGCGACCTGGAGCGGAAACACGAGCGCGCCATAAATGTCCTGATGCAGGCAGTTGTAGTCGCCTGCGCAATAGCGCAGCATGAGCGGCGTCGGCCGGGTCTGCCCGGCGGCGCGACAGAGGGCGCGAAAGGCGTCGAGACCGGCCGGATAGCGCGCGTCCACGCCCATCGCTTCGCTCCAGCGGTTCGCGACCGGCGCGAGCCGGGGATAGAGGTTTTGGCGCAACGCGGCGACGACGCCGGGAAGCGGCTCGGCGAAATATTTATACTCGCCCCGGCCGAAACCGTGCCGCGCCATGACGACGGTCGAGCGAAATTTCTGGTCGTCCGGATAGAGGCCGGCGATCTCCCGACAGGCCTCCGCCGTCAGGAGGTTAGGCGCCACGGCGGCGCCGTAGGCGTCAAGGTCGCGCTCGATCGCCGCCCAGTCGAGCCGGGCGATCGTCTCAGCCAGGCCCTCATCCGGCCCTTCGGGTCCCCTTCCCCCTGAGGGGGAAGGGGCCGCCTGCAGCGCCGCGCCCCTCTCCCCCGGGGAGAGGGTGGCGGCCGAAGGCCGCCGGGCGAGGGGATGGCGCGGCTTCGCGTCTTGTTCCGCCGCCGTCACCGCGCCGCCTCCCGCTCGAGGAGTTTCCGCTTCCGCTCGACGCCCCACCGGTAGCCCGAGAGGTCGCCGTCGGTCCGCACCACGCGGTGGCAGGGGATCGCGACGGCGAGCGGATTTTTGGCGCATGCCTGACCGACGGCGCGCACGGCGCTCGGCCGGCCGAGCGCCGCGGCGATTTCAGCGTAGGTCGCCGTGCGCCCCGCGGGGATCGCGCGCAACGCCTTCCAGACCCGCTGCTGGAACGCCGTGCCGCGGATGTCGAGCGGCAGGTCGAGGACGCCGCCGGGCGCCTCGATCAGGCCCACGATCTGAGCGACCGTGCGCTCGAACCCCGCGTCGCCGCCGACAAGATCCGCGTGCGGGAAACGATCCTGAAGATCGCGCACCAGCCCCCCGGGGTCGTCGCCCATCAGGATCGCCGCGACGCCCTTGTCGGTCGCCGCGACAAGCACGGCGCCGAGGGAGGCCTCGCCAACCGCGAAGCGGATGACCTGCCCCTCCCCTCCCCGGCGCGCCGCCGTCGGCGTCATGCCGAGCCGCGCCGTCGCCGTCTCGTAGAACCGGCTCGAACTGGAAAAACCGGCGCCGTAGATCGCCTCGGTGATCGTCCCCGCCGTGCGCAGGCTTTCGTCGGCGCGCCGCGCCCGCATCTGAGCCGCGTAGGCCTTGGGCGTCACGCCGGTCACCTTCTTGAAGACGCGGTGGAAGTGGAACGGACTCAAAGCCGCCTCCTCGGCCAGCGCGGCGACGGAGGGGGCCTGCTCGGCCGCGGCGATGGTCTCACAGGCGCGCCGCACCATCGCCACATGCGGATCGGGCTCGGAGGCCCGGTCAGGCCGGCAGCGCTTGCAGGCGCGGAAGCCCGCCCGCTCCGCCTCTTCCGGCGTCGGGAAGAATGACATGTTTTCGGGCTTCGCGGGACGCGAGGCGCAGCTCGGACGGCAATAGACGCCGGTCGTCTTCACCGCGAAGACGAACGCGCCGTCGAACGCCGGGTCGCGGCGGCGGACGGCGTCCGCCATCTGCTCGGGCGTGAGAACGCGGTCGATCATGGCGGTGAACATAGGAGTTGCTCCGGGGTTTTGCTTCGGGTCCCGGTCTACGCCTTCCGCCCTTTCGTCGAACTCCGGTCTTTGCGGTCGAATTTAAGGCGCAGTAGGGCGCGGTCGACGGCCGCGTTGCAGCCCTCCCCATCCTTCCCCGGTCGGCGTGACGATGTCGATCGCCTCGCCCGCCTCCAGCCGCCGTCTGGGCGCAGCCAGGCAAACCCCCCACGCGCCCGTCGCCGCGGCGCAACGCGTTGCGGACGAATTCCCAGGGTTCGCCGCCCTTGGCGCGGGCCTTTGCAGCGTTCGCTCTCCTGTGCGTGCGCCAGCTTTCCCAGTCGCGGTTCCAGAATAATCGGGCGCCTTCATGGGTTCTCCGACGCCTTTGACTGCACGGAAGCTTGAGTGTACGATGTAAACGCGAACAGGGGGCAAGCACGTGTTCGACACGGTTGCGGGACGCTGCAGCGTCCCGCGCGGTTGCCGTCGCCCGTTAGGTCCAGGCTTTGGAGCTTTGGAGGCGAGTTTGGCGACCGGACCGATACATGCCAAGGATAACAATTTTGGCGCTTTGCGGCTCTTTTTCGCCTGCCTCGTCATCTTTCCGCATTCCCCTTCGATTCTCACCGGCAATCGTGAGTTCGAACCGCACTTCGGCCCGGCGACCTTTGGGGAAATTGCTGTCGATGGATTTTTCCTGATCAGCGGCTTTCTGATTACGAAGAGCTTCGTCCGCTCGGTCAGCGTCGTTGATTACTTCAAAAAGCGTGTCTTGAGAATATACCCGGGCTTCGTCGTCAACATCCTGCTATGCACCTTCGTGCTCGCCCCGCTTGTCGGCGCCGGATTGTCCGTATTTCAATTTCCAAACGTCGTCCAAACGCTTCTGCGCCTCTTGCTGCTGAGTTTGGCGAAACTCCCGGGCGTTTTCCCGGGCATGCCTATGCCGAGCGTCAACGGATCGGCCTGGACCATCCCTTATGAATTCCGTTGCTACATTTTGGTCGCGGCGCTGGGGCTGACCGGGGCCTACGCGCGACTGCGGGTCGGCATCCTGATCGCCGCTCTCGCCTGCCTGATCGTCAGCGCGCCTAACTTCTTGCCTGACGGCTCGGGCGCCCTCTACGTTGTCTTCGGAGGGCCGTTCCAGACCGTGCACCTCACGGGCATCTTCATGGTCGGGATGCTATTTTACCTTTATCAAGACCGCGTCGTCTACAACGGGCGTATCGCTTTGGCGGCCGCCGCGCTCCTGATCGCGTCGGCGTTCGTTCCGGCGGTGACGGAGTTTGCGCTGGCGACCTGCGGCGGCTACCTTATTTTTTGGTTCGCGCTGCATTCTCGCGTTTTGCGAATCAGCATTTTCGCCAACGAAACCGACCTATCCTACGGCATCTACCTTTACGCTTGGCCGATTCAGATAACGATCGCCTATCTGAGCCGATCAATAACGGCGTTGACGCTCTCGTTCCTCGCCCTCGTGATATCCGCAGTCTTTGCGTATTTCAGTTGGACCCTGATCGAGAAACCTGCGCTTGGTCTGGCGCACCGCGGGCGAGCGGCGCGCGTATCGGCGGCGCCCCCTCCCGCACGGGATCCGCGCGCCCGAAGATTGAGCGAAGTCGCTCCTCCCTAACTGGAAGGTCGAAGCGGTCGGCCTCTGGGGCGCCCGGTTAGGCCGAACTTCCGGTGTTTGTGAGCGCAAGTCATTGACGTGACTCGACGGGCGCATCGCGTTCTGCCTACGCGGCGATTTTGAGGCCGAGGAGATCGAAGGCGCGGGCTTGGATGGGGGTCGGTC
>NZ_JBKQOT010000384.1:0-6544 GCF_052145395.1 Roseiarcus sp. | reverse complement strand
TTCCCGCCGCGCTGCCCCTCGGGCCAGCCCGAGTAGCCACCAGGCAAACCCTTCCACAACGACGAAAAGCGAAATAAGGTCAACCCGTTATCGGGAGCGAGCTAAGCCTGAAACAGGGGAACATCCGCTTCAATCTACGTGAAAGCTAGCGGCAAGCCCGTGTTTGACGCCAACGGGGAATTCCGTGGCTATCGCGGCACCGGCGCCGATGTGACAGCAACCATGCGCGCGCAAGGGGAGCATGAGAGACTGCGCCAACTGGAGTCCGATCTCGCCCACATGAACCGCCTGAGCATGATGGGAGAACTGGCCGCCTCGTTGGCTCACGAAATCACGCAACCTATCGCCGCCGCGCGAAACAACGCCCGCGCGGCCCTCAATTTTCTGGATAAGCATCCGCCAGAGCTGGGCGAGGTCGGGGAAGCGCTCGGCTGTGTTGTCGGCGATGCCGACCGGGCGGGAGTCATCGTCGACCGGATTCGTGATCACATCAAGAAAGCGCCGCCGCAAAAGCATCGTTTTGATCTCAATGAGGCGATCAACGAGGTGATTGTGTTGGCGCGAAGCGCAATCGCCGAGAATGGAGTTTCCGTCCAGACCCGCCTGACGGAGGGGTTGGCTCCCGTTGAGGGGGATCGTGTTCAATTGCAACAAGTCATCCTGAACTTGATCCTGAACGCGGCTGAAGCAATGAGCGCGTTCGACGAGGGGACGCGTGACTTGTTGATCAGCACCGAGCAAAGCCGAACAAATGGCGTCCTCGTCGCGGTGCGCGATTCCGGGCCGGGCATTGATCCGGAACACATCGAGCGCGTTTTCGAGGCCTTCTACACCACGAAGTCCAACGGAGTCGGGATGGGGCTGTCGATCTGCCGGTCGATCATCGACGCCCATGGGGGCTGTGGGCTGACGCAAACGAGCCTAGAGGCGCTGTTTTTCAGTTCACCTTGCCGAGCCCGCAAAGGAGCTCATGAATTCTCTTCAGGCGGCTCACCAGAATGGAGGGCCGCGCGGAAACACCGCATGAGATGCTTCTCATCAACGGGCTTGCGAAGTTAACAAACGACCCCATCCTTCAGAGCGCGGGCGCCGACGTCGTCATCTGGATAGGCCGTCACAAGGATCGCCGGAATTGCATACCCCGCATCGACGAGGTGTCTGTAGAACTCGAGTCCGGTAATTGCGGGCATATGGATGTCGGCGATCAAACAGGCGGTTTCGACAAGGCAAGGAGATGCGAGGAAATCGGCCGCCGATGGGAAAGCCTCGACGCTGTAGCCCAGCGACCTCATGAGCCTTCTCATGGACTCGCGAAAGAACTGGTCATCCTCGACGACCGAGACCAACGACGCTTTCGGCATACCGACTCCGACCGTTCGCTCAAAGTCGAGATGCGGGCGCGCAAAACGTCGGCGCGCCCGCGCGCGAACCTCGTAGCTTGCGCTGGAGAGTGCGCCTTGGGCGGTGCCGCTGCCCCGTAAATTTTGGCTTATGCCGGGCCGTGAATTCCGTAAGCTGCGCGGCAAGATGCCGCGGAACCTATGTCAGGGCGCGTATGCTTTGGTGCGCGTCGAACATGTTTCGTGTCTGAAAATGACGCTGTTATCGTATGAATATTGGGACTAACCTACGAGCGAAGATCCACGCCGAACCGCGGAAAGCACGATGCCTGACGCAAAGTCCACCGTACTGGTCATCGACGACGATCCGGACCTACGAGCCTGGGTTGGACGCCTGCTGATATCGGTCGGTCTGGATGCCCAGCTGTTTGCCTCCATTTCCGACTTTCTCAGGTCCGATCCGCCGGATGGCCCCACCTGCTTGGTCCTCGACGTGAGATTGCCGGGGCAGAGCGGTCTTGATTTTCAGCGTGAGCTCGCCGCGGCGAACAAGGAACTCCCGATCATCTTCGTCACAGGGCACGGCGACATCCCGATGTCTGTGCAAGCGATGAAGGGCGGCGCCATTGAGTTCCTGACAAAGCCCTTCCGGGATCAGGAGCTCCTCGACGCTATTCAGCTCGGCCTCTCCCGCGATCGTGCCCGACGGGAGAACGAAAAGACCTCGGCCGCCCTCAAGGAGCGCTTCGAATCGCTAAGCCCCAGGGAGCGCGAGATCATGATTGAGGTCGCGCGCGGTCGCCTCAGCAAACAGATCGCCGGCGATATCGGCATCGCCGAAGCCACGGTGAAGGTCCACCGCAGCAGGGCGATGCGGAAAATGAACGCCCGTTCGCTTCCCGAGCTCGGCCGAATCGCCGACAAGCTCAGGCTGGCGCCTGAGAAGCCGCAATACTCCTGAACCGCGCACAGCAGCCTTCTTGCGCCTCCCCCAGCGCGCCCGCGCGTGCTGCGCCGGCGATCCGGCGGCCTGTTCGCCACGGCTTGTAAACCAAGGTTCATCACAGCTCAACCATAACGGCATCTTGAACGTCCAGCGTCGAATGGATCGCGGCGTTCAAAGTCTTCAAATTGAGCGTCAGCAAGATCTTGGCGGCGCATGCGGTAAGGTTTTCTTCGCGTCTCGGCTGTGCGCCGTCGAGCTCTCCTTGCTGGCGATCGCCATGGCGGCTCGTCAGTCTACAGACATGGCAAGAGACACGTGAGGTTCCGCTATGAGCAAACGAGTCGCCGACGTACTGGTCGAAACGCTGCAAGCCGCCGGCGTGAAGAGGTGCTACGGGATCGTTGGCGACACGCTGAACCAGATCGCGCACGCCATCGACCGCAGCGAAATCGAATGGGTCCATATGCGGCACGAGGAGGCCGGAGCGTTCGCGGCGGGCGCCGAAGCGCAGCTCACCGGCAACCTCACCGCCTGCGCAGGCTCGTGCGGCCCCGGCAGTCTCCACTTCATCAACGGGCTTTACGAGGCCAATCGCAATCGCGCGCCCGTCATCGTGATCGCAAGCCAGATCGCGCGCCAGGATTTGGGCTTCGAATCGATCCAGGAGGTCGACTTCGTCGACGTGTACAGAGGCTGCAGTGTCTTCTGCGAGATGATCCTTACCCCGCAGCAGGCCCGCCGCAAGACCGTCGCGGCTTGCCAGGCAGCATTGACGAGACGGGGCGTCGCGGTCCTCGTTGTGCCGGTAGATGTCGCCAATGGCGCCTCGCACGACGAACCGCCCTATGCTGTCCATGTTCGGCGCCCACTCGTTCGCCCATGCGACGCGGACCTCGACGAGATCGCCGCCATTCTCAACAAGAGCAATGCAATTGCGATCTACGCGGGCGCGGGCTGCGCCGGCGCGCACGACGAGGTGGTCGCAACGGCGGCGCAGTTGAAGGCGCCAGTGGCGCACACGTCTCGTGGCAAGGACTTCCTCGAATATGACAATCCATACAATGTCGGGATGACCGGCGTGATCGGCGGACCCGCTGGCTATCACGCCATCCTCGACTGCGATGTGCTGCTTTTGCTCGGCGCCGATTTCGCTTGGCGCCAGTTCTATCCGGATCGCGCGATCATCATTCAGATTGATGCCGATCCCACGCACATCGGGCGGCGGCATCCGGTGACGATCGGGGCCGTGGGCGATATCAAGACCACTCTCGATGCCCTGCTGCCACGCCTCGCACAACACGATGACAACCCGTTCCTGACGGCCCATGTGGAGCGCCACCGAAAGGACATGGAAACGGCGAAAGCGGAAGGCGTATCGGGTCCGGACGCCGCCATTTCGGGAACTTACCTTACCAAGGTCATCAACAAGCACGCTGCAGAAGACGCGCTTTTTGCGGCAGACGACGGCACCCCCTTGGTCTGGATGCTTCGCCATATCGACACCGGCGGCAAGCGTCGAACCTTTGGGAGCCTGCTCCACGGGACAATGGCGGACGGGATGCCATCGGCGCTCGGACTGCAAAAGTGCCAGCCGGGCCGACAGGTGATCTGTCTCGCTGGCGATGGCGGGTTCGCCATGCTGCTTGGCGATCTGCTGACGACAGTTCAGGAAAATCTGCCGGTCAAGATCGCCGTCTACGACAACGGCGCGCTCGGGTTCATCGATATCGAGCAGAAAGCAGCCGGCCTCATCCCGGTCTACACAGACTTAAAGAACCCGAACTTCGGCGAGGTTGCAAAGGCCGTGGGCCTTTGTGGGCGCATGGTCTCGAGGCAGGTGAACTCGAGGACTCCGCTCGAACCTGGCTCGCGCAGCCCGACCCAGCGCTGCTGCATGTGAACGTGAAAGCGATGCAGTTGGTGACGCCGCCGTCGCCGTTCGTTTCGCCCGAGGCGGTGGTCGGCATGGCGGTCTACAGCGCCAGGGCAATGCTGAACGGCAAGAGCCACGACGTCTGGGAAATGCTCGTGGAAAACATCCCGTGACTGCATAAGCGAGCCGGTCGCGCGTCGGCGAATGAAACGCAGCCAATGAGAGCATCACAAGCCGGCCTGCCGAAATCGGCGCCCCATCAAGTCTAGCGGAGACTGACTTATGCGCGTTGGACTGTTCAATTTCATGAGACTTGGACATCACTTTTCGCCACGCGACCTCCGGCGCACTCGTCGCGAACGTTTGGGGTCGCGAGGTGAGGGTCGAGACGATTCTCGGACATGGAGATTTGGGTTTGGGCATGATCGCCAACCTGGACGGCGAAATGGTCGTCCTCGACGGCCCCGTCGTTCAAATCCAGGGCTCCGGGCGCTTTGGATCGAATTCGAGGGCGACGGCATGTTGCTGTCGTCCGCGCGAGAGGCGATCCGATGACGACCGCATCGACCATGCGTCCGTTGAAATTCACCAGGGCTTCGTTGGGCGCCAGCTTTTGGCTAGAGCTCGAGGCGCCATCCACGGACAGCCACCCCATCTGGCCGCTATCCTCCGAGCGCTTCGCAGCTGTGGGAAGTCGGTTATCCGGGATCAGGCAATTGATCCCGCGACTGCAGCGGGACCAGGCGAGCCGCTGGCACGTTCTCGACGCTGGGTCCGCAACCGGGCAGGCGCGGCGATGACTGTCGCTGCGCCTCTGGTCGGTGATCGGCACCTTCGGGCCGTTGCGGTCGCCAAGGCGCGGTCGCTCGAGGAGGCGTTACGAGCCGCCGGTCCGCCCCAGCTATTCGGACTGCGGCTCTGGGCCGCTGTGTCGCTTGCACTCTACGCCGCGTTCTGGCTCCAACTCGACAATCCCTTTTGGGCGGGCACGTCTGCTGCGATCGTGTGCCAGCCGCAGCTTGGGGCTTCGCTGCGTAAGGGGTGGTTCCGAATGATCGGCACCGTGATCGGCGCCACGTTCGTCGTGGTCCTGACCGCGTGCTTTCCCCAGGATCGGATCTCCTTTCTCGGGCTCCTTGCCCTGTGGGGCGGGATCTGCGCTTTCGCCGCCACCGCGCTCCGCAACTTCGCGTCCTACTCGGCGGCGCTCGCCGGGTATACTGCAGCGATCATCGCCGCCGACAACCTCGGCGCCACCGGAGGCGCGAGTTCGGACGTCTTCATGCTCGCGGTCTGGCGCGCGAGCGAGATCTGCATCGGGATCGCGAGCGCTGGAGTCATTCTTGCGGCGACCGATTTTGGCGGCGCCCGGCGGCGGCTAGCTGCGTCGATCGCCAATATGGCGGCCGAGATCGTGGGCGGGTTTTCCCGCACGCTGGCGCTGGCGGGGCCGCAGCGCACGAACACGCAAACGGAGCGACGTGAGTTCGTCCGGCGCGTCATCGCGCTAGACCCGATGATCGACCAAACGCTCGGAGAATCGAGCCACGTCCGCTACCACTCGCTCACGTTGCAGACAGCCGTCCACGGCCTGTTCATGGCGCTGGATGGTTGGCGCGGTGTGGTGACGCATTTGAGCCATTTGCCGGAGGACATGGCTCGGCAGCAGACCGAAATTATCCTGCGCAGCATTCCCCCCGAGCTGCGATCGGCGCGAAAGCCAGGCTCGCTAGCGCGCTGGATGGCCGATCCTATGGCCCTACGCCGCGTCTGCGACGAGGCCACGCAGACGATGCTCGCCCTGCCGTCCAGCAGGCCATCGCTGCGGCTGCTCGCCGACGAGACAGCCAAAGTGCTGTCCGGCATGCTGCGCGTGCTCGACGGGCTCGCGTTGCTCGTCGATGCTCCCAATCAACTTCCTCCTGACCATCGCGGTTTCCGGCTAAGCGTATCCGATTGGCTGCCTGCTCTCGTCAATGCGGCGCGCGCGTTCGTCGCAATCGGCGCCGTCGAGTTTTTCTGGCTTGTCACCGCTTGGCCGAATGGCGCCTCGGCGGTGGTGTTCGTCGCAGTCGTGGTCCTGTTGCTTTCGCCAAAGGGCGATCTCGCCTACGGCGGCGCTATCGCGTTCGCGCTAGGCACAGTGGGCAGCGTCCTTTGCGCGGCAATCATCAAATTCGCCGCGCTGCCGGCCCTCGAAACATTCCCGGCCCTTTGCGCGGCGATCAGACTTTTCCTCATACCGGCCGGCTTTGCTTTGGCCCGGAGCCGGCAGCCTGCAGCGACGGCCGTGTTCACCGCCATGGCAATGAACTTTATGCCTCTCCTCGCGCCCACAAACGAGATGAGCTACGACACGGCTCAATTTTATAATACCGCGCAGTC
>NZ_JBKQOT010000383.1:0-9992 GCF_052145395.1 Roseiarcus sp. | reverse complement strand
CGAATGGCTGCATGAGATCACTGAGGCGCTCGCCGCACACGACAGGGCCCATCCCGACCGCCCGGCGGCGCCCTTCGCCGTCAACCAGATCGTTCACAAGTCGAACGCTCGGCTCGAGCAGGACCTGGAGCTGACCGTCAAGTGGAAGGCGCCGATCGTCATCACCTCGCTCGGCGCGCGCGAGGACCTCAATCGGACGGTGCACGGTTACGGTGGGATCACGCTGCACGACATCGTCAACGACCGCTTTGCCCGCAAGGCGGTTGAGAAGGGGGCCGACGGCCTCATCGCCGTGGCGGCCGGAGCCGGCGGGCACGCCGGTTCGATCTCCCCCTTCGCGCTGATCCACGACATTCGTGAATGGTTCGACGGGCCGCTTCTGCTGTCGGGCGCGATCGCCACCGGGCGCGCGGTTCTTGCCGCCCAGGCGATGGGCGCGGACCTCGCCTATATCGGCTCGGCTTTCATCGCCACGCAAGAGGCTCGCGCGATTGACGCCTACAAGCAGGCGATTGTCGACGGCGACGCGTCCGACATCGTCGGCTCGAGCCTGTTCACCGGCATTTTCGGCAACTATCTGCGCCCTTCAATCGTCGGGGCCGGGCTCGATCCCGACAATCTGCCGAGCGGCGACGCGAAGGCGACGAATTTCGGCTCGGGCGGCGCGTCGAACGCAAAGGTCTGGCGCGACATCTGGGGCAGCGGGCAGGGCATCGGCGCGGTCAAGGCCGTGCATCCGGTCGCCGAGGTCGTTGCGCGATTCGAACGCGAATATCTCGACGCCAAGCGACGGATCTGCGGCTGACGGCGCCGCTCAGGGCTCCGCGCCGCCCGACTTCCGCCAGACCAGGATCGCGGCCGCGAGGTCCTCGATCGCCGCGCCGACCGACTTGAAGAGCGTGATCTCGTCGGGCGTCCGCCGGCCAGGCGCGCCGCGACAGAGGGCTGGGAGGTTTGCGATCACCGCCGAGCGATCGATGACGCCGCCGAGTATGCCGGCCGCCACGTCGCCCCCTTCGGTCAACGCCGCGTCGGTGTCGATGAAAATGTGGGCGCGGCGAAGCGCCTCGTCGTCGGCCTCGCGCATGGACACGTTGAACGCGCCGACGAGGTCGAGATGCTGTCCGGGCCTCAGCCACTGGCCGGCGATCAGCGGCTCGGTCGCAAGCGTCGCGCAGGAGATGACGTCGGCCTCCGAGACGGCGGCTTCAAGGTCCTCGGTCGGCTTGGCGTTGAGGCCGGCGTCAGCGAGGCTCATCGCGAGCCGCCGCGCGCCTTCCGGACGATGGTTCCAGACCGCGACCTCATTGTAGCGCCGCACGCTCGCGTGGGCGCGCGCCATGAACGGCGCGAGCGCGCCGGCGCCGACGATGAGCAGGCGCTTGCTGTCCGCACGCGTCAGATGGCGCGCCGCAAGCGCCGAGGCGGCCGCTGTCCGCCAATGTGTGAGGCGTGTCCCGTCGATCGCCGCAAGCGTCTCGCCCGTCCGGCCCGACTGCAGGACATAGAGACCGGTGACCGTCGGCAGGGCGCGGGCGGCATTGCCCGGAAAAACATTGACGACCTTGACCCCGAGATAGAGGCCCGCGCGCGAGGCGCTCTCGGTCCAGGCGGGCATCAGGAGATGCGTGGCCTGCGGCTCGCCCGCGCGCCCGATGGGGTGATGATGGCGGTGCGGCGCGATGAAGCCGCCGCGCATCGCCTCGGCGAGTTCGACGATCAGCGTGGGAAAATCGAGCGTCCTGTCGAGGTCGTCGGACGAGAAAACGCGCATGCGCGCCCCTATCAACGGGGCAGCGAGGGCGGAGCCGGCTGGGCCGCCTTCAGGTTCTGGGCCTCGGCGCGCCAACGGGCGGCCTCGGCGCGGCTCTGGCGGGCCGCGCGGCGATGGCGGCCCTGAGACACCCAGGTCGCAGCCGCGCCGGCGATGACGCCGAGCATGGCCGCAACGATCACCACCGCGAACATCGGCGCTTCAATCGCGAAAGCGGCGTTTTCGACCGAGCCGAACGGATCGAACGACACCGTCGCCCATTGTCGATTGGCGAAAACGAACAGCAGCAGGACAATCGCGACGATCGCGATGATGAGAAGTCGAAGAAAGCGAGTCATGGCACGCTTCGCCGCTCCGTCGTCCCGCGGCGCCGATCGTTCAGATGCGTCATCCTACTCTTGCTCGACTGGAATGCGATTGAGCCGCTCGCGCATCTCCTTGCCGGTCTTGAAGAACGGCGCGAGCTTCTCGGTCACGGGCACCTTGTCGCCGGTCCGCGGATTTCGGCCCGTGCGCGCCTGTCGCTGCTTAGTCGAGAAGGCGCCGAAGCCGCGCAACTCGACACGCTCGCCGCGCGCCAGCGCGTCCCCGATTTCGCCGAGGATCGCGTCGATGATGTTCTCGATGTCGCGTTGATAGAGATGCGGATTTCGTGCGGCCATCCGCTGCACGAGTTCTGACTTGATCACTGAACGTCCCCAATTGGAAATCGCCCAACGAAACCGACGGGCCCGGCATGCCGCAATTCGTCTTTTGACATCAATACGGAACCAACGTTGCACGTCTGCGACGCCGCTCCTCCCGAGGGAGAACACGCCGGTTCAAGCCGATCGTTGAGCCTCATACTGACCCGTCTTGCGAAAACGCACAAGGTAGGAGGGAATGATCGCGTCGACAGCCTGCGGCGCGATGCCGAGGCCTCGGAGCACGCGCCCCTCCGCCTCCGCCTTCTCGGACACGACGTTGTCGAACGCGAGAAGATCGATCTGGTCGCGGTGCGCCGTCAGCAGCTTCGGGAACCTGCCGAGCGTGACCTTGCTTGCGAAACTCGTCGTCGAGGCGATGAAGTAGGAGGGCGTTTTCGGCAGGCCGATCAGCAGCCGGCGTCGCTCGACCGTGCGCAGCGCCAGTTCCGCGGCCTGGCGAAGCGTCATCACCTGCGGTCCGCCGAGCTCATAGATCGTTCCCGGATTCGTCTCGCCGGCCAACGCGGCCGCGGCTGCGCGCGCGACGTCTCCGACGTAAACGGGCTGGAGCCGCGTGCCGCCGCCTGCGAACAGCGGAATGACCGGAAGGAAGCGGGAAAGCGCGCCGAAGCGGTTGAAGAAGTCGTCCTCCGGGCCGAAAACGACCGAAGGCCTCAGGACTGTCGCGGCCGGAAATTCGGCCAGCGTGACCTCCTCGCCGAGCCCCTTGCTGGCGACATAAGCAGACCAGGACTTCGGATCGGCCCCGATTCCAGAGACTAGGGCGAAGGTCTCTACCCCAGCGGCCTTGGCCGCGCGCGCGAGCGCAGCCGCCCCGTCGACATGCACGGCGCGATAGGTCTGCGCGCCGCTCTCGGCCTTGATGCCGGTCGCATTGACCGCCATCTCAGCGCCTTCAAGCGCGGACGCGATCGAGGCGGGGTAGCGCAGGTTCGCCTGGACCGACTCGATCTGCCCGACCCCGCCGATCGGCTGCAGGAAAAAGGCGAGATCCGGCCGCCGCACCGCGACGCGCACCCGCCAGCCCCTTCGCACCAGGGCGCGGACGATGTGCCGGCCGAGGAAGCCGGAGCCGCCGAACACGGTCGCCAAGCGGCTTCGGTCGAAAGTGGCGTCGGCCATCGAGGTCCTCTCCGAAGAAGGGCGCGAGATAGGGCTGATCGCCCGCCCCCCTTTATGCGATGGCCGCGCGCCTGTACAGCAGCGAAAAGGACTGAGTTTCCGGCGCGCGGCGTCTCATCCGTTGGTGTTCGCGTTCGCGTTGCGGCGCATCTCGACGACGTGGTCGGCCGCCTTGCCGGAAAGCTCCGCGAGATGGTCGAACTTGGTCTCGAACGCCCCGACGCCCGAAGTCGCCGAGCGCAATTCAATGATGAGGTCGCCGATCTCCGCTTCCGGGATGAGGGCGCGCAAGGCTTCCCAGCCCTTCCAGCCCTCGCGGGGCTCGAAGCCGAGGATCTGGCCGCGCCGTGAGCTGACCAAGGCGCTGGCGCGGGCGAGGGCGTCCGAGGGCACGTAGATCGTCACCGACAGGATCGGCTCGAGCAGCACCGGACGCGCCTTGGCGAGCGCCTCATCGAGCGCAATGCGCCCGGCGGCGCGGAACGCCATATCCGACGAATCGACCGTGTGGTAGGAGCCGTCAGTCAGCGTGACCGAGACGTCGACGACCGGGAAGCCGAGCGGTCCCCGCGCCATGGCGTCTTTGGCGCCTGCCTCGACGGAGGAGAAGTACTGCCGGGGCACTGCGCCGCCGTGCACCCGCTCGGCGAAGGCGAAACCCTCGCCGCGCCCACGCGGCCCGACCTCGACCACGACGTCGCCGAACTGGCCATGCCCGCCCGACTGCTTCTTGTGCCTTCCGCGGACTGTGACCGCGTCGCGAATCGTCTCGCGGTAGGCCACGGTCGGCTTGTGGGTGTGGATCGTCACCCCGAAACGGTCGGCGAGTCGCTCGGTCGTCACCCGAAGATGCATCTCGCCCTGGCCGTAGAGCTTCATCTCGGACATTTCCGCGTCCTGAACGAAGGATAAAGCTGGATCTTCCTCGCACAGCTTGGCGAAAGCCGCCGCGAGCCGAACCTCGTCCTTGCGGTCCTTGACCTTGAGGGCGAAGGCCTGGGTCGGCGGGGGAGGCGGCGGCAGCTCGGCGGCGGCCGGGGCGACCTTGCCTTCGGCGAACCGGTCGCCGGTGGCGAGGTCCTCGAGCCGGGCGAAGGCGACTGTGTCGCCCTCCTCGGCGCGGGCCACCTTGGCGGAGCTTGCGCCGGTCATGCGGGCGAGTCCGCCGATGCGCTCCTCCACCCCGCGCGAATTGATCACCGTCGCGCCGTCGGCGAAGGCGCCGCGCAGCACGCGCGACAGCGACAGCTTGCCCCCGTGCGCGGTGTGAACGGTGCGGATGACCTGCGCGAGCGCCGGACCGGAATCGTCGATGCCGAGGCGCTTGCGGGTATGGCCGATCGCAGGCGCTTCGTGACGCACCGCCTTGAGCAGGCGCGTGACGCCGTGGCCCTCGGTCGCCGAGCCCATCAGCACCGGAACGACGTGGCCCTCGCGCAGTTCGCGCGCCAGATCGTCGAACACAAGGTCCTTGGGCGGGTCGAGGTCGCTGAGGAGTTGCTCCATCAGCGCATCGTCATAGTCGGCGAGCTTTTCGAGCATCGAATAGCGCGCGTGCTTCTCTTCCTGGACCACGCCGGCTGGCATCTCGATCACTTCCGAGGGCGCGGATTCGCGGTAGACGAAGGCGCGCTCGAGCGCGAGATCGACGAAGCCGGTCGCAACCCCATTCTCCCACACGGGAATCTGGCGCAGGAGCAGCGGCGTGCGCGAGGCTGGCTGAAGGAGTTCGAGCGTCTCGCGCAGGCCGCCGCTCCCCTGGTCGATCTTGTTGAGGAACAGGATGCGCGGCAGGCCGAGCTCCTCGAGTTCGCGGAGAATGACCTGAAGCGCGGGGATCTTGCGCGGGTCGGCCTCGCACACGACGACGGCGGCGTCGCACACCGGCAGCGCCGGATGCATGTCGTGGATGAACTCGATCGATCCGGGGCAGTCGAAGAAGGTCAGCCGATCGCCCATGTAGTCGACGCTGGCGACGTTCGGCTCGACGCTCATGGCGTGGCTGCGCGCCTCCGAGCTCGAATCGCCGACGCTGGTCCCTTCCCGGACTGTGCCCTGCCGCGCCAACGCCCCGCCGCGCGCCAGTATCCCCTCGAGGAGGCTGGTTTTCCCGCTCTGGAATGGCCCGACGATGGCGATGAGACGAGGACCGGGAACGCGGTGCTCGTGTTGGACAGCAGTCAAAATCAAGCTCCCTTGCGCGGCGCTCGCGGCATATGCGCCGCGGGATTTTCCTTCGGACGCGCAAGCCCTTGCGATCTCGCGGCGCCGCTTAACGCGCCTGTCGCGCACTTGTCGTCTTCCTGACATGCTCGCAAGAACCGTCCCGCCGCGCAAGCCAATCCGAAGTGCGACAAAACCGCCGACAGCCGAGCGTCGCGCCGCCTGTCGCGCTTTGCCTGCGTTTCCTGTAAGGGACCGCCCTCAAACGGATATTCGCGAGGTCGAGCGGTCATGGTTCAGGGTCAGCCGGTCGACGTCCGGCGCGTCGCGGCCGCGCTTGGCGGGCGGTCGTTGGTGCTGGTCGGGATGATGGGAGCGGGCAAGACGTCGGTCGGCAAGCGCCTCGCCGCGAAGCTCGGGCTGCCTTTCGTCGACGCCGATGCGGAGATCGAGGCCGGCGCGCAGCTTTCGATTTCCGAGATTTTCGAGCGATTTGGCGAGGCGTATTTCCGCGAGGGAGAGCGCAGGGTGATAGCACGGCTGCTCAACAGCGGACCACAGGTGCTGGCGACCGGCGGCGGCGCCTACATGAATGCCTCGACCCGCGAGGCGATCGCCGCCCGCGGCGTGTCCATCTGGCTCAAGCCGGACATCGAAGTGCTGCTCGCGCGCGTGCGCAAGAAATCCAACCGGCCGCTGCTGCAGACCGCCGACCCTGAGGAGACCCTGCGCCGGCTTCTGTCGGAGCGCGCTCCGATTTACGCGCTCGCCGACCTCACGATCGAGTCGCGCGAGGGGCCGCATGAATCGGTCGTCGACCTGACGCTTCGCCGGCTCGCCGAGACCTTGTGCGGCTCGGAGGAGCCGCCGGCCGGCGACCGGCGCCGCGTCGAAGTCCCGCTCGGCGCGCGCGCTTACACGATCCACATCGGTGCCGGCGTGATCGACGAGGCCGGTCCGGAGATCGCCAAAATCGCGCCCGGCGCGAAATGCGCAATCGTGACCGACGCCAACGTCGCGCCGCTCTACCTCGAACGCGCGACCGCGAGCCTGGCGCGCGCCGGCCTCGGCTCAACGTCGATCGTCTGCCCGCCGGGAGAATCAACGAAGTCCTACGCGGAGTTCGCCCGCGTGTCGGACGCGCTCATCGCGGCGCGCATCGAGCGGCGCGACGTCGTGGTCGCTCTCGGGGGCGGGGTCATCGGCGATCTTGCCGGCTTCTGCGCCGCCTCGCTGCGCCGAGGCGTCCGGTTTGTCCAGATTCCGACGACGCTGCTCTCCCAGGTCGATTCCAGCGTCGGCGGCAAAACCGGGATCAATTCGCCGCACGGCAAGAATCTCGTCGGCGCTTTCCACCAGCCCTCGCTTGTTCTGGCGGACTCGGGCGCGCTCGAGACCTTGAGCGCGCGCGAGTTCCGCGCCGGCTACGCCGAGGTGGTCAAGTACGGCCTGATCGGCGACCGGAACTTTTTCGATTTCCTCGAGGCCCGCTGGCGGGAGGTCTTTTCCGGCGGCCCGGCGCGGGCCGAGGCGATCGCGACGAGCTGCGCGGCCAAGGCGCGCGTCGTCGTCGCCGACGAGACCGAGCAGGGCGAACGAGCGCTGCTGAACCTCGGACATACGTTCGGTCACGCCTTCGAAAGCCTGACCCATTACGATTCCGCCCGTCTCGTCCATGGCGAAGGGGTCGCCGTCGGCATGGCCTCGGCCTTCCGCTTCTCCCGCCGGCTCGGGCTCTGCCCGGGCCAGGACGCGTCGCGGGTCGAGGCGCACCTCAAAGCCGCCGGCCTGCCGACCCACATCCGCGACATTCCCGGACTTGAGACGGACGCCGAGGCGATCCTGGCCGCCATGCGGCAGGACAAGAAGGTCGAACGCGGCCGGCTGACCTTCGTTCTCGTGAGGGGAATCGGCGAGAGCTTCGTCGCCCGCAACGTCGACGAGGGGAGCGTTGTGGCCTTTCTCAAGCAGGATCTCATGCTCCCGCGGGGCTGAGCGCCCGGTTTCCGTCGCACGCCTGTCGCACGCAAGGGGCAGGCCTTCATGCTAGAACGTCGCCATGCCGATCTCGCTCGACATCGTCGTCATCGTCGTCAGCATCGCCTTGGCGGCCTTCTTCGCCGGCGCGGAGACGGCGCTGACGGCCGCATCACGGGCGCGCATGCACGCCCTCGAGATGTCGGGCGATGCGCGCGCCGCGCTGGTCACGCGGCTTATCGGCATGCGCGGACGGCTGATCAGCTCGATGCTGCTCGGCGGACAGATCGTCACCATCGGGTCGTCTGCGATCGCCACCAGCGTCATGCTCGACCTTTACGGCGACCATGGCGTGTGGGCGGCGACGGTGATCATGACCGCGCTGATTGTCGTGTTCGGCGAGGTCATGCCCAAGACGATCGCCATCGCCTATCCCGACCGCTTCTCGCTCGCGATCGCGCCGCTGGTCCTGTTTTTCGTCACGGTTTTCAGCCCGATCGTGTTCGCGGTCGAGGCGGTGGTCCGGTTCGTGCTACGCCTCTCCGGCCTGTCGCTGACCGACGCCGACGCCGGCGTGTCGGGCCACGAGGAGCTGATGGGCGCGGTCGACATCCTCCATCGCGAGGGCGAGGTCGAGCGCAGCGAGCGCGACATGTTCGGCGGCCTGCTCGAACTCTCCGAGGTGCCGGTGGCCGACGTCATGGTGCACCGGACCAAGATGCGGCTGATCGACGCCGACCTGCCTCCCGACGAAGTGGTGCGCGAGGCGATCGAATCGCCCTATACGCGCCTGCCGCTGTGGCGCGGCGACCCCGACAACATCATCGGGATCCTGCACGCCAAGGACCTTTTGCGCGCGCTGGTCGCGACCGGCGGCGACGCCAGCAAGGTGAGGATCGCAGATATTGCGCTCGATCCGTGGTTCGTGCCCGAATCGACGACGCTGCGCGACCAGTTGCAGGCCTTCCTGCGCCGCAAGACGCATTCAGCCCTGGTCGTCGACGAATACGGCGTCGTGCAGGGCCTCGTCACGCTTGAGGACATCATCGAGGAGATCGTCGGCGACATCCGGGACGAGCACGACGAAGCCTTGCAGGGCGTGCGCAAGCAGCGCGACGGCTCGGTTGTCGTCGATGGAGGGGTCACGATCCGCGATCTCAACCGGATGATGGACTGGAGCCTGCCCGACGAGGAAGCGGCCACAGTCGCCGGGCTCGTCATCCACGAGGCGCGCGCGATCCCCGAGCCGCGACAGACCTATTCCTTCCATGGCTTCCGATTCGAGGTGCTGCGCAAACAGCGTAACCGCATCGCTGCGTTGCGGGTAACGCCGTTATCGGCGCGCGGGTCGGGCAGGAAGCCGCTCGATCAGGAAGGCGAAACCACGGCCCAGGAGTAGGGTCGACCGAGGGCGGTCTCCGTTGCCGCGCCGCGGGACTTCCCTATATAAGCGCCAGTCCGGCCTATATAAGCGCCAGTCCGGCGAGGCGGTCGGACAGCGAGAGGATCGGATGTCCTGGAACAATCAAGGCGGCGGACCGTGGCGCTCGCCCGGGCGCGGCCCATGGGGACAGGGGCCGTCGGGCCCGCCGACCGGCGATCTCGAGGAAATCGTCCGCCGCGTCCAGGAGGCGCTCGGCCGCCTCGCCCCGGGCGGGTCCGGCGGCGCCGGACAGCCGGCCGGCGGCTTCAAAGCGCGCACGATCCTGTTCGTCGTACTGGCGGCGATCCTCGTCTGGTTCGCCTGGGGCACGTTCTACACCGTCCAGCCCAACGAGGTCGGCATCAACCTCGTGTTCGGCAAATATACCGGCAAAACCGCGGCCGGCCTCAACACCAACTGGCCCTGGCCGATCGGATCGGTGACCAAGGTCCCGGTCTGGGATCAGCAGATTACCGAGGTCGGGTACCGGAGTCTCTCAAACGCCGATGTGCCGGAGGAGAGCCAGATGCTCACCGGCGACAAGAACATTGTCGATGTGCATTTCCGGGTGGCCTGGCAGATCGATCCGGCGCACCCCGAGGACTTCGTGTTCAACGTCTATCGACCCGATTCCACGGTGAAGGCGGTGGCCGAGAGCGTCATGCGCGAGGTGGTCGGCCTGAAGACGATCGACGGCATTCTCACCACCGACCGCGCCGCGGTCGAGGCCGACGTGCAGAAGCGGATGCAGGAGGTGCTGAACAGCTATCGCGCCGGCGTGCTGATCAAGCAGGTCCAGCTCCAGTCGGTCGACGCGCCGAGCGAG
>NZ_JBKQOT010000382.1:0-6573 GCF_052145395.1 Roseiarcus sp. | reverse complement strand
CTGGGAACTTTTTCGGCTATCCCGCGACGGGCAACGCCTTTGCCATGCGCTCGATCGATATTTGGCTGGTCAAGGACGGACGTTTTGTCGAGCACTGGGACGAGCTCAACACACTAGACATCTTCAGCCAGGTCGGCGCCGTGCCGCCGCTTGGCCAGCCGTCGTAATGCAGCCGGTCCAGCTGCCAACAACAAGAGGAGGAGCTTCCATGCAGGTAGGAAAACTCATCGCGGTCTGGCTCCCGATCGCGCTCGGCATCGTGATGATCGGGGCTGGGGCGGTCAACTTCGTTGGGGCTTCCGCCAAACCTGGCGCTCGCCTCGACGGAAACATGATCGGCCCATGTGACGAGGGCGACCTGAGCGGACGAGGTCAGCCCGTACAATCCGCGTTCGATCCGCTCGAACCAATCATAGACAGTCCCCTGAATGCGGTCGCCGGCCCTGTGGGAGCATTGCGCCAGGAGCGACCGTCCCTGAAAGACTCCTTGAGCGCGTCAGGTCGACCCGAGGCGCAACACGAGGGCTGGGAAATCCGCCAACATGCGTGAATCCCTTATGTTCGACGGCGCGCTGCGGCCGTCAAACCTCCAGCCATTCCTTGCGAACGTCGGTCGCCGCCATAAGGGCGGCGGGCGTCCCTTCGTAGACGATCTTGCCGTGGCCCATCACATAAAGCCTGTGGCTGATCTTGAACGCGATCGTCAGTTTCTGCTCGACCAGCAGGATCGCGACGCCGCGGCGGGAGATCTCCATTAGGAGACGTCCGACATGCTCGACCATCATCGGCGAAAGGCCCTCGGTCGGCTCGTCGACCATGATCAGATCCGGGTCGCCCATCAGCGTCCGGCAGATCGCCAGCATCTTCTGCTCGCCGCCCGAGAGCACGCCGCCGGGCGTGTCCGCGCGCTCCTCGAGCCGCGGAAAGATGCGGAACATGTCGGCCATCGTCCAGCGGCCGTTCGCCTTGCCAGGCTTTTCGCCGAGCATTAGATTCTGCCGGACCGTCAGCCCGGGAAAAATGTCGCGCGTTTCCGGGACATAGCCGAGGCCACGACGCGCCGTCTCGTGCGGCTTCAGGCCCGCGATCTCCTTGCCCTTGAAACGGATGGAGCCCTTCGGGCGGACGTCGCCCATCACCGCCTTGATCGTCGTCGAGCGGCCGACGCCGTTGCGCCCGAGAAGACTGACGATTTCGTTTTCGTCGATCCGGAACGTGACGCCGTGCAGGATATGGCTCTTGCCGTAGTAGGCGTTGAGACCGGCGACCTCGAGCAGCGGCGACGTCATGGGCCCACCGCCTGCCCGAGATAGGCTTCCTGGACCTCGGCGTTCTCTCGAATCCGCTCGGGCGTGTCGCTGGCGACAACCCGGCCGTAGACCAGCACGGAAATCCGGTCAGCGAGACCGAAGACGACCCCCATGTCGTGCTCGACCATGATCAGCGTCCGGCCTTCGCTCACCTTGCGGATCAGCGCGACCGCCTGCGCGCTCTCGCTCGCGTTCATCCCGGCGGTCGGCTCGTCGAGCAGGATCACTTTCGCGCTGCCGGCGACCGTGACGCCGATTTCGAGCGAGCGCTGCTCGGCGTAGCTGAGCACGCCGGCCTGCACATCGCGCCGCGCGGTCAGTCCGATCTGCTCCATCAACCATTCCGTCCTTTCGCGCGCGTCGCGAAGGCGGTCGATCGACCGCCAGAAGGCGTATCCGTAGCCAAGAGACCAGAGGGTCGCACACCGCAGGTTCTCGTAGACCGAAAGCTTGGGAAAGATGTTGGTGATCTGGAAGCTGCGCGCCAGGCCGCGCCGGTAAATCTCGAACGGCTCGAGGCCGTCGATGCGCCGGCCGTCGAGCCTGATCTCGCCGGATGTCCGCCCGATGCGGCCGCTGATGAGATGAAACAGGGTCGACTTGCCCGCGCCGTTAGGGCCGATGATCGCATGACGTTCGCCCGTCCCAACCTCGAGCGAGACGCCGCGGATGATCTGCGCGAGACCGAAATCCTTGGTGACGTCGATCAGTTCGAGAGCGGGATTCATGCGCGGCCCCTCGCGCGCAGCCCCTTGTTGACGAAACCCCAGGCGTCGTCGACCTTCGGCCAGAGAACCCACGTCGCCGCCGCGCCGCCGGCAAACAGCACGAGCGCCGCCGCCCAGGGCGCGATCGAGGACGCGTCGACCGCGAAGCCGAAGAGATTCATCGCCGAGCCCTCGCTGCGGGCCAGCGCCATTTGGCGATTGGCGAGTTCGATCAGCATCACCGCGCCAATCAGTCCGGCGATGAGGCCGGGCGCGACAATCGCGTAGGCGGGCGCCAGACGACGGAACTCGCCGGAGCGCGTCGCCTCCCAATGGCGAAACAGCCATCCGGCGACGCCGCTTGGGGCGAAGGACACAACGGCGATGAAAAGAAGGCCGAAATAAAGCTGCCAGGCGGTCGTTACGTCGGAAAGATTGATCTGCAGCAAGGTGACGATGATGGCGCCGAGGATGGGGCCGACGAAATACCCGACCCCGCCGATATAGGCCATCAGGAGCACGACAGCCGACTGCTGCGCCCCGAGCTGCTGCGCGTTCATGATTTCGAAGTTGATCGCCGCGAGGCCGCCCGCGATCCCGGCGAAAAACGCGGCGAAGCTGAAGGCGATGAGGCGAATGCGCCGGGCCGAATAGCCGATATATTGCACGCGCTCGGGGTTGTCTCGCACCGCGTTGCAGACGCGTCCGAATGGCGTGCGCGTCAGGGCGTACATCGCGGCAATGCAAAGGAAGCACCAGATCGCGATCAGCCAGTAGACCTGGATCTGCGGTCCGAACTTCAGTCCGAGCAGCGGCGCGAGCTTGGCGCGATTGGTTGTGATCCCCTCTTCGCCGCCAAAGAACGTGCGCAAGATGAACGAGCTCGACGACACGAGTTCCCCGACGCCGAGCGAGATCATCGAAAAGACGAGCCCCGCGCGACGCGTCGAAACGAGGCCGAACAGGGCGCCGAAGGCGAGGCCGGCCAGTCCGCCGACCATCGGAATGACAACCACCGGCACGCCGAGCTTATCGTGGATGACGGCGTTCATCGCGTGGATCGCGACGAACCCGCCTAAGCCGTAATAGACGGCGTGGCCGAACGACAGGAGGCCCGTCTGTCCGAGCAGCATGTTGTAGGACAGCGCGAAGATGATCATGATCCCCATGACCGATTCCATCGTCAGCGCCGTCGGCGACGAGAAGACCAGAGGGGCGAGCAGGAACGCTGCGGCGAGCGCCAGCCAGGGCCAGAGAAATCGGACCGACGGCTTCACGATTCCCGCGTTCCCATGAGGCCGGTGGGTCGGACCATCAAGATGACCACGAGCAGGAGATACGGAATGATCGGCGCGAGCTGCGCGACCGTCACCTGCCAGAGGTCGCCGAGATAGGGCGGCGCGACGGGACCGAAGATGGCGGCGAGCGAGCCGTTCATCGCCACGGCGAAAGTCTGGACGAGGCCGATCAGCAGCGACGCGATGAAGGCGCCGGAGAGCGAGCCGAGGCCGCCCACGACGATGACGACGAACAGGATCGGGCCGAGGAGGGCCGCCATCGTCGGCTGCGTCACCAGCGCAGGACCGGCGATGACGCCGGCGAGGCCCGCGAGCGCGGCGCCGGCGCCGAACACGAGCATGAAGATGCGCGGCACGTCATGGCCGAGCATGGCGACCATGTCGGGATGCGTCAGGGCCGCCTGGATGACGAGGCCGATCCGCGTCCGTTTCAGGACCACGAACAGCGCCGCGAACATCGCCACCGCCGTCAGCAGCATGAAGATCTTATAGGCCGGGTAGGTGGTGTCGAACAGGCGAAAGGCGACGAAGTCGAGCGACGGAGGCACGCGATAGTCGACGGGCAGCTTGCCCCAGATCATCTCAACAATTTGCTCGATGACGAACGCCAGCCCGAAGGTGAACAGCAGCTCGGAGACATGGCCGAGCCGGTGCAGCCGCCTGAGACCAAATCGCTCGACCGCCGCGCCGATCGCGCCGACGGCGATCGGCGCGATGACGAATCCCGGCCAAAAGCCGACGCGCCGCTCGATCTCGAAGCCGAAGTAGGCGCCGAGCATGTAGAAGCTCACATGGGCAAAGTTGAGGACGCCCATCATGCTGAACACGAGCGTGAGCCCGCTCGCCAGCATGAAGAGCAGCATGCCATAGAGGACGCCGTTCAGCGTCGAGAATGCGACGATCTCCAGCATTGGACGCCGACCCCTTCGAGAGATGGACGCGACGTTTCGCGCCAACCCGCGTTGCGCGCCGGAGATCTTGCGGCTCCGGCCCGGCCTCGCCTCAGGGCCGCTCCAACTTGCAGGTGGTCGGAAGGACCGTGTCCTCCGGCTTGACGGCGCCGACCAGCTTCCAGCCCCAGCCGGTACCTTCCTCGTCGAACTTTGCGCCCGGGTCCAGGACGCCGAAGCTGCTGATGTACATGGGCTGGAAGAACTGGTGGTCGTCCGCGCGCATGAAGCCGTCACCACCGTCGAACACCTGGGCCTTCATGCCCTCCAGCTTTTCGGCGACGGCCTTCGCGTCGGTCGACTTGGCCTCTACCACCGCCTTGGCGAGCATCCGCATTTCATTGACCGCGCGGGGGTAGAACAGCGTGACGCCCTCCTTGGCGCGAAACGCCGCCTCCCATGCTTGCGCCTCCGGAGTCGCGGCGTTGGGAACGCCTTCGGTGATGGCGAAGACGCGGTGCGAGAGGCCGGTCTGCTTGATCGCGGTCGGGGCGCCGGCGCCGCCGGCGTAATAGGTGTACCAGTTCGCCTGAAGACCGGCGTCGGCGGCGGCTTTCAGAAGGAGCGCGATGTCTTGGCCCCAGTTGCCGGTGATGACGCTGTCGGCGCCGGACGCCTTGATCTTGGCGATGTAGGGCGAGAAATCGGTGACCTTCAGAAGGGGATGGACCTCGTCGCCGACGATCTCGATGTCGGGCCGCTTCTCCTTAAGCATGGCCCGCGCGGTCGAACGCACCGACTGGCCGAAGGAATAGTCCTGGTTGATGAGGTAGACTTTCTTGATATCCGGCAGGGTCTTCATGAAGGCCGTAAGCGCCGCCATCTTGATGTCGGAATTGGCGTCCCAGCGGAAATGCCAGTACGAGCATTTGTCGTTGGTCAGAATGGGATCGACCGCCGCGTAATTGAAATAGAGGATCTCCTTACCGGGATTGCGGTCGTTGTATTTCGACACCCAGTCCGTCAGCGCCGCGGCGACCGATGAGCCGTTGCCCTGGGTGATGAAGCGGACGCCCTGATCGGCGGCCTTCTGCGCCTGGATCAGGCTCTCCTGCGGGTTGGTCTTGTTGTCGAGCGCGACGATCTCGACCTTCTGACCGTTCAGGCCGCCGGTGGCGTTGAGCTCGTCCGCAAGGTATTGGAAGGTCTTCAGTCCGATTGCACCGATCGACGCGCCGCCGCCCGAGAGCGGGTCGATGTAGCCGATTTTGACCGTATCGTCCGCGAAAGCGGGAGCGACAAAAAAGGCCGCGCATAGCGCGACGCCCAACGTCCTGAATTCCATGAGTTTCTCCCTTGCCGGCCTTCATGACCGCGGCCGTTGGCCGTAACCATGATCGCGCGGTCCGGAATTGTCCAGTAAGGGCCTGCGCGAGCATCTACCCGAACGAGCGCAGCTACTCTCAGGAAGCCGCCTTCGCCCATCACGCCCTCACGGGCTCGATCGTAGTCATCGATTAAGATGCACTTCCCGTCTTTGCCATAGCGGCCCCATCCGCGCCCAGCCTTGCGACCGTTGTACCCGGCCGCGACGAGTTGGCGCAGCAGGCGACACGGCAGGAACGTTCGCCATCGGCTTGGTACAGAATCTCCCGCACGCTAAGCGACAGCGAGTTCTGCGTGTTGTCCATCAGCTGAAAGGGCCGATCGGATGGCCAAGGCCGAGCTTGCAGGCGGTATCAATTTCGGCAGCGGTGCAGACGCCTTCTTCGACGAGGCGGATCGATTCGATTTCCAGCGCGTGCAGCAGGCGGTTCACCGCGAAGCCGACCACATCCTTGACGCGGATCGGGGCTTCTTGCCGATCGCCGTCAACGCGTCCGCCGCCGCGTCAGCGTAGGCAGGATCGGTGTCCGCGGCGGCAATAAACTCGACGAGCCGCATACGCGACACTGTTGAGAAGAAATGCGTGCCGACGAAGCGGGCACGCCGTTGCTCCGGGACTCGCGCTTAGTGTTGTTACCGAGATCGACGAGGTGTTCGACGCGAGCCCAGCCTCCGACGGCAGAATCGCATCGAGTCTGCGGAACACTTCACGTTCAACGCCTCTTCTGTGGCCCGGCTGCCGCCGAGGCCGCGACGGCTATCGCCAAGACGTTAGCCCGGCTGGAGACAATCGAGAGCGAGGTGAGCGCGCTGAACGCTCGTCTCCCATCTGGCGCTATTATCTAAATCGAGGCCTTCCGAGGTATTGCGCGACGCTCGGCGCAACGGTGGCCCTGCCCGGCATCACGTCATCCGACGCGGACTTTTGGCCAACGCGACCTCGCTTTCGTCGGCAAGCGATCAGTGAGAATTTACGCGAGGA
>NZ_JBKQOT010000381.1:0-17492 GCF_052145395.1 Roseiarcus sp. | reverse complement strand
CGCCGACTTTATCAATATCCCGGCTCGACCCGGATCGCGTGGAAATTCCGACCATGCTCTGGCAAAGACTCACCGAAACGCTCTGCTACGCCGCGTAAAATGGGCAAAGTCGAGCTTAGGAGACACGCGCTTAGGGGGGCCGGCGAATGGATGCAACGTTGGGATCAGGCCGGCAAGAGAGAAAAGAGGGAATGACGAGTCTGATTCCTCTCTTTGAAGGGCTGCGAGCGCTGATTCAAAGTTGAACCTTACCGAGTCACCGCGCGGCGCACATGTCCATGCGAGCGGTGCCGCGAGAGGCGGTTTCCGGGCTTAACGATTTGTTAAGGATTTCCGCCGGATTCCGGCGCGCGGTTCCGCGAGCTCCTGATTATCCCCGGAATTCACAGCGTCCCAACGATTCCCTTTACCGCTTGTCCACGCTTTCGCGCCTGTGGACGGCCGGTCGGGCGCGGGATCGGGTGAAAGCCGAATCTCGTCGGGGACAGACGCGGGTCCCGCACTGTCCACAACCCTATTCACCGACTATAAAACGCTCGGACTTCGAGCGGGGGAACACCATTGGGCCGCAGCTATTTTCACCTTCATCTCGTGTCCGATTCGACCGGCGAGACCCTGATCGCCGCGTCGCGCGCCGCCTCGGCCCAGTATCAGGGGGTGGCTTCGATCGAGCATGTCTATCCGCTCGTCAGAACGCCCGAGCAACTTGATCGGGTGATCGCGGAAATCGAGAACGCGCCGGGAATCGTTCTGTTCACTCTGGTCGATTCCAATCTGTCGAGGCGGCTGGAGGAAAGCTGCGAGGCGTCCGGTTCGCCTTGCCTCAGCGTACTTGGGCCGATCCTCAATCTGTTCAAGTCGTATCTCGGACAGAATTCGACGCCGCGCGCCGGCGCGCAACACATGCTCAATGCCGACTATTTCAAGCGCATCGACGCGTTGAACTATTCGATGATGAGCGACGACGGTCAATTGCCGGAGAATCTCGAACACGCCGACATCGTTCTGGTCGGCGTGAGCCGCACCTCGAAGACCCCGACAAGCATCTATCTCGCCAACCGCGGCTACAAGACCGCCAATATCCCGCTGGTTCCGCAAGTGCCTTTGCCGCGCGGCCTGTTCGACCTCCGTCATCCCCTGATCGTGGGCCTCGTCGCCTCCGCCGACCGTATCGTCCAGATTCGCCAGAACCGGCTGCTGTCGCTCAATGCGGATGCGCAGACGGAATATGTCGACCGGGTGGCGGTTGCGGAGGAAATCGCCGCGTCACGACGCCTGTTTGCCGAGCGGACTTGGCCGGTCATCGACGTCTCCCGGCGGTCGATCGAGGAGACGGCCGCGGCGATTCTCGACCTCTACCGCGCCCATCGCCTCAAGTTTATCGCCGAGGGGTGAGCATGGCGCGCCTTACCGCTGATCCGTCGGAGCCCATTGTCTGGGCGGGGGCTCAGCCTCTTGTGCTTGCCTCAAAGAGCGCGAGCCGGCGCGCGCTGCTCGCCGCTTGCGGTCTCGAGCCCGACCCGCTCCCCGTGGACGTCGACGAGCGCGCACTGGAGGAGCGGCATTTCGCCGCGGGCGGTTCGCTGGAGGCGCTTGCTGAGGCACTCGCCCGCGCTAAGGCTTTGGCGGCGAGCGCCTTGAGACCCGACGCGTACTGTCTTGGCGCAGATCAGACGCTAACCGTAGGGACGCGACTCCTGCACAAGGCCCGCGACTGGGCCGAGGCAGCGCAGTCTCTCGCAGCGCTCGCCGGCCGAGCGCATCGGCTGACCTCCGCCTTCTGCGTCGCGCGAGCCGGAACGCCCCTCGTCGTCGACTCGGATGCGGCTCAACTCACGATGCGCACGCTCGACGAGGGGGAGATCCGACGCTATCTCGATTGTGCTGGGCCAAGGGTTCTCGCTAGCGTAGGCGTCTATCAGCTTGAAGGACTCGGCGTGCATCTATTTGACCGGGTTCAGGGCGATCACTTCACGATACTCGGGCTGCCGCTCCTGAAAGTGCTGGCTTGGCTGCGGAGCGAAGGACTGCTTTCCTTATGACGATATCCCGCAGACGATTGAGGGCCGGCGTGGCGGGATGGCCGGTCGCGCACTCGCGCTCGCCGCTCATTCACGGCTACTGGCTCAGTCGCATGGGAATCGACGCCGATTACGAGCGGTTTCCCGTGCCGCCCGGCGTCTTCGCCGAGTTCGCCGACCGGATCGGCCGGGACGGGCTCGTCGGGTCGAATGTCACGGTTCCGCATAAGGAGGCGGCCTTTGCCGCCTGCGACCGACCAACGGCGGTGGCGGAGGCCCTCGGCGCCGTCAACGTGCTCTGGCGCGAGAACGGTCTCTTGTGCGGCGACAACACGGACGTCGCAGGTTTTGTGGCGAATCTCGACGAATCGGCGCCGGGATGGGAAGAGCGGCGCCGATCGGCGGTCGTCGTCGGCGCGGGGGGCGCGGCCCGGGCGATCGTTCATGGACTTGCCATCCGCGGATTTGAGCGCATCCTGGTGATCAACCGCACGCTGAGCCGCGCTCAGGCGCTGGCCGGCGCCTTCGGAGCCCCCGTCGCCGCCGCGCCGTGGGAAACGCTCGCGGAGGCCTTGCCGGCCGCCGATCTCCTCGTCAACGCCAGCACGCTCGGCATGGCCGGACATCCGGCCCTGGCCCCCGACGTCGGAGCGCTGCCGGAGCACGCCGTCGTGGCGGACGTCGTCTACGTCCCGCTCCGCACGCCGTTGATTGAGGCGGCGCGCGCCCTCGGCCTACGGACCTCGGAGGGGCTCGGGATGCTGCTCCACCAGGCCGCGCCAGCGTTCGAGCGCTGGTTCGGCCGGCGGCCGGCGGTCACGGGCGAGCTGCGCGCCTTGGTGGAAGCAGATGTCAGGGCGCACGAGGCGAGGCCATGATCGTCGCGGGCTTAACGGGCTCGATCGCCATGGGCAAGTCCACTGCGGCGGCCATGTTCGCCGAGTTCGGCGCGCCGGTTTTCGATTCGGACGCGGCCGTGCGCGCTCTTTATTCCGGAGAAGGCGCGAAAGTCGTCGAGGCAGCCTTTCCCGGAGTCGCCGTGGACGGTCATGTCGATCGCGACCGCCTGTCGCGGATCGTCCTGAACGACACGACGGCGCTCCGCCGGCTCGAAGACCTTATCCACCCGGCCGTCGCGGCGATGCGCGGCGATTTCTTGTCGCGCGCGATCAACGAAGGACGCCGGATCGCGATCGTCGACGTGCCCTTGCTGTTCGAGACCGGCGGCGACGCCGCAGTCGATCTCGCCGTCGTTGTGAGCGCGCCAGGCGCTCAGCAGCGGGCGCGGGCGCTCGCTCGGGAAGGGATGAGCGAGGGGAAGCTCGACGCGATCCTCGCACGTCAGATCAGCGACTCGGAGAAACGCCGCCGGGCGCATTTTGTCATCGAAACCGGCGGAAGCCTGGAGCGGACCCGCGCGCAGGTCGCCCAATTCCTGCGCGCCGCAGTCGGGCTGGAAGGACGCAAGACTCGATATGCGTGAGATCGTGCTCGACACCGAAACGACCGGCCTCGACCCGAAGGACGGCCACCGGGTTCTTGAGATCGGAGCCGTCGAGGTCGTCCATCAAACCCCGACCGGACGCGTCTTCCATCACTTGATCAACCCGGAGCGCGACGTTCCCGAAGACGCCGTCAGGGTGCACGGCCATACCGCGGATGGTCTTAAGGACAAGCCGATCTTCGCCGCTCTGGTCGAAGACTTTTTAGCGTTTGTCGGCGACGCCCGGCTCGTCATTCACAACGCCGAGTTCGACATGCGCTTCGTCAATGCGGAGCTCTTGCGCCTCGGACTCGAGCCGATCGGCATGGAGAGGGTGGTCGATACCCTGGCGCTCGCCAGGAAAAAGCACCCGGGCCAGCCGAACAGCCTCGATGCGCTGTGCGACCGGTACCGGATCGATCGAACGAAGCGTGTGATGCACGGGGCCCTGCTCGACGCCGAGATTCTGGTCGAGATTTACGGCGAGCTCACCGGCGGCCGCCAGCGGTCGTTGTCATTCGACGAGCGGCGCGAAACCGGCCCATCAACCGCAGGACCGGCGGCGCGCCCGTTCGCCCCCCGCGCGCCGCGCCGCGCGCGCCTGCTGGCCGAAGAAGCGGTTGCGCACGGGACCCATATCGCCACGCTCGGCGAAGGCGCCCTGTGGCGTCTTTACCAAGGCCATGATGTGCTTCGAACGGGAAGTTGAGCCTATGCAGGTTGGGCCTGCTGCTGCCCGCCGGCGGCCGCGAGACGCTGCAGATAGAGCGCGTGGAAGTCGATCGGATCGATGAACAGCGGCGGATAGGAGCCGCCGCGGACGGCGTCGGCAATGATCTGGCGCGCGAACGGGAACAGCAGGCGCGGACCCTCGATCATCACGATCGGCTGAACCTGCTCAGCCGGGAAGTTTTCGATGCGGAAGACGCCGGCGTAGTTGAGCTCGAACTTGAACAGGGTGTCGGCACCTTGGCCCGCCCCGCCTTCGAGCATCAGGCTGACCTCGAAATCGGTCGGGGCGAGCTGGCGCGCGTTGACATTGATCTGGACGGACAGATTGGGCCCGGATTGCTGTGGGCCGAGCGTGCGAGGGGCGTTCGGGTTCTCGAAGGATAGGTCCTTCGTATATTGCGCCAGCACCGTGAACCGGGGAGTCGTCTGGGGGACTTCTGCGCCGTTGCCGTTTTCATCAGGCATTTTTGTCGTGCTCCTTCGTCCGCCAAGCCCGAGCGCCCCGAGGCCGCGTTTCGAGCAGTCTGAATTGTCGTGCGGCGGTCGCCTATCACGCCGGTCCTGGACAAACAAGCAGTCGCGCGCCGGCCTTGGGCCGTCTCGCTATCTCGCAGGCGGCCATGCGAAATCATCGGCGCGGCCTGCTGGCGGACTTGGGGCGGAGCCGGCCGGCGCGGCGTAAACCTGCTGCGCGAGGGTCCTGATTGCGCCCGCATCGGTTGCATTGACCAGCGCGCCCCCGGGCGACGTGGGGCGGGCGGTCAGGGAGACGACAGGGCCGGCCAGCGGTTTCGGCGCCGGCGCTGCGGCGCCTGGACGCTCCGAGCCTGCGCCCAACTCGCGGCGAATCTCTTCGTTCACCGCCGAGGCTTCCTTTTCGACGTCCGGAGGCAGTGCGGCGAAATTGTCCTGAGGCTTTGACTTCTCCAGGTCGCGCCGGATGTCCGGTTCGAGAACCTGCGCGAGCTTGCGGGCGCCGGTCTTGGTGAAATAGATGCCGCCCGCCCCGTTGCGCAGTTTTGCGTTTTGGCCTTCGACGTCGGGGCCGAAGGCGGCGAATTGGCCGTTCGCGTCGGCGAAGGCGTCCCAGATGTCGATGTAGGTCGCACCGTCCTTGCCGGCGTGGTCGCGATAGATTTCATTCAGCGCCGTCGCCTGGACGTTCAGGCGGTCGTCTCGCATCGGCGGCAGACCCACCCACAAAACCCGAATATGCGCGTCGCGGAATGGCGCGAGCAGGGCGTCGATCCTTTGTCCATAGGCCGCGCGCCATTTGTCGGAAAGCAGATCGAGCGTCTCGTCGCCGTCTTTCAGCGGCTGCACGTCGTTGATGCCCATCATGATCACCGCGACGTCGATGTTCGTTTTGGCCGCGATGAGGTCGCGCGCCGCTTTGGGCCAGTCGTAGTAGTCGTTGCGCGCAAGGCCCGAGACGTCCCGCGCCAGATCGGTCACCGCGACCTCCGGCTTGTCGGCGAAGGCGTCGCTCAGGCCCTGCGCGGCAAGGATCGCCAAGCTGTCGCCCAGCACGGAGATGAAGAAGGTCGGTTTGACGACAGGTGCGCCGCCCGGCGTGCCCGGCGCGCGCGTCGCCGTCGATGGGACGAAGTCCTGTCTCTTCCGCACCGCCTTGTGCGCGCGTTCTCTGAGCGAGGCATTCGACGCCGCAGGGGGAGGCGCGGGACGCGCGCCGAAGTTGAACAGGTTTTGCAGGAAGCCGCCCAAGCCTCCGGCGTTCTGCGCCTGCGATGCGGGCGCCGCGAGCAGGAGGCCACAGAGCGCCAACGCCACGATCGAACCCAACCGCAGCCAGAGCGCGGATGCAGATCCGCCTCGGATCGCGCGCTTCGCCTTGAGCGGCGGGATTCGCCTCATCGACCGGCCTCGATCCGCTTCACCAGTCCGAGGTCGGCATAGCCGTCGGGCGGCAAGCCGTTCCGCTCCTGATACTTGCGGACAGCTGAGCGCAGCGCGTCCCCGACCATGCCGTCGACCTCGCCGGGATCATAACCCATTTTCTTCAGCCTGACTTGCAGATCGCGCACCTCATTGGGCGTGAGCACCGCACCCGCTCGCGGCCAGGACGCGACAAGGCCCGTTCCGCCGGCGATTACGTCGCCGAGCAGGGCGACGCCGAGCGCATAAGCGGTCGAGGAATTGTAGGCCCTGATGACGTCGAAGTTCTTCGTGACGAGGAAGATCGGTCCTTTGAGCCCGGCGGGCATGAAGAGCCGTCCGTCTCCAGCGGGCGGCAGCGGCTTCCCGTCCGCGCGCACGACGCCTCGGGCGGCGAGACTGGCGAAAGGGGCCGCCGTCGCCGAGTCTGCGTCGGCGAGGACGAATCCTTTCGGGAGGGCGACCTCGAACCCCCAAGGAAGATCGCGCGCCCATCCATTCAACGCCAGAAAATTCGCAGTCGAGCCGATGGCGTCCGCCTCGTTCGACCAGATGTCGCGTCGGCCGCCTCCGTCGAAATCGACGGCATAGGCGACGAAGCTCGACGGCATGAATTGCGTCTGCCCCATGGCGCCCGCCCAGGACCCGACCATCGCCCGTGGCGCGATGTCGCCCTCCTCGAGAATCGTCAGCGCGTTCAGGAGCTCGTCGCGGAAATATGCGCCGCGGTAGTGGACGAAGGCGAGGCTTGCGAGCGAGCGGACGACGTCGAAGGTCCCGGGCGATGCGCCATAGTCGGTCTCGAGACCCCAGATCCCCATGAGGATCCCGGCGTCCACGCCGTAGATCCGGTTCGCCTTTTCGAGCCAGGACGCGGCCGCGCGCGCCTTGTCGCGGCCGCGACCGATCCGGTCGGGCGCAAGGGCGATCCCGACATAGTCCCAGATCGGAGCGGTGAACTCGGCCTGGCGCGTCGTCTCCGCAACGATCTTCGGGTCGTAAGTAACGCCGGCGAAGGCGCGATCGAACGTCTGGCGCTTGACGCCGAGCGTCTCCGCCATCGGCCACAAAGAGGCGACGAAATCGGCGAAGGCGCGGTCGCGCGGCGAGGGCTTGTAAGTCGACGCGGGCGCGGCGAAGGCGAAGACGCCCGAAAGGGTGAGGATCGCGCTCGCCCACACGAAGACCCGGAAACCCCTTCGGAACGGCGCGCCGCGAATCCCGTCGTGAGGCATGACCCCTGCTTTCCGATGCTCGGGCGGAGGACGCCGAGACAGAAGCATACACCAGGAATGACGCGCCGGGACCGCTCTTCGTTGCAAGGAAGAGAGCTATTCCTTGATGTCGTCCGGCCTGGGCATGGAAATGATGTTGTAGCCGGCGTCGACGAAATGGATCTCGCCTGTCACGCCTTCCGAAAGGCTCGACAAGAGATAAAGCGCCGCCCCGCCGATGTTCTCGATCGTCACCGTCCGCCGCAGGGGGGAGTGGGCGCGCTGGAAATTGAACATGAAGCGCGCGTCCGCGATCCCTGCGCCCGCGAGCGTGCGGATCGGGCCCGCGGAAATCGCGTTGACGCGGATATTGTCGGGGCCGAAGTCGGCGGCGAGATAGCGCACGCTCGATTCCAGCGCCGCCTTGGCCGCGCCCATGACGTTGTAATTCGGCAGGACCCGCGTCGAGCCGCCGAAGGTCAAGGTCAGCATCGCCCCTCCGGAGGGCATCAGCGCCGAGGCGCGCTTGGCGACCTCGGTGAACGAGAACGCCGAGATGACCATCGTCCGGACGAAGTTCTCCCGGGTCGTATCGGCGTAGCGGCCCTTCAGCTCGTTGCGGTCGGAAAAGCCGATGCAATGGACGAGAAAATCAATCGCGCCCCATTCTTGCGACAGGCGGGCGAAAACCGCCTCCACGGAAACGGGGTCCTCGACGTCGCACGGAGCAATCAGCGTCGATCCGAGGCTCTCCGCCAGCGGCGTCACCCGCTTGCCGAGCGCATCGCCCTGATAGGTGAAAGCGAGCTCCGCGCCTTCTGCCGCCAGGGCCTTGGCGATCCCCCAGGCGATCGAGTGATCGTTGGCCACGCCCATGACGAGACCGCGCTTCCCATTCATGAGGCCGGAGGACATCGCTCGCTCTTCAGGTTTTAGGGGGTGGACAGGGCGTTCGGGTCAGGCGTCGATATGCTTGAAGACGAGCGTCGCGTTGGTGCCGCCGAACCCGAAAGAATTGGAAAGAACCGCGCGCAAGCTGACGTTGTCCCGTCGCTCCCGGACGATCGGCATGTCGGCGAAGGCCGGATCGATCTCGTCGATATGCGCGCTTTCGCAGATGAATCCGTTGCGCATCATCAGGAGCGAATAGATCGCCTCGTGCACGCCGGTCGCCCCCTGCGAATGACCGGTCAGCGACTTGGTCGCCGAAATCGGCGGGCATTTCTCGCCGGGGCCGAACACTTCGCGCAGAGCTTCGATCTCCTTGACGTCGCCGACCGGCGTCGAGGTCGCGTGCGGGTTGATGTAGTCGATCGGGATTTTCACAGTCGCCAGCGCCTGGCGCATGCAGCGCGCCGCGCCCTCGCCGGAGGGGGCGACCATGTCGTGTCCGTCCGAAGTGGCGCCGTAGCCGACGATCTCGCCGTAAATCTTGGCGCCGCGGGCTTTCGCCCGTTCATAGTCCTCGAGAGCGAGCACCCCTGCGCCGGCTGAAATCACGAAGCCATCGCGATTCCTGTCATAGGCGCGCGAGGCGCGCGCGGGCGTGGCGTTGTAGGCCGACGACATCGCCCCCATCGCGTCGAACAGGACCGACAGCGTCCAGTCGAGCTCCTCGCACCCCCCGGCGAACATCACGTCCTGCTTGCCCATGAGGATCTGCTCGTAGGCCGCGCCGATGCAGTGATTGGAGGTCGCGCAGGCCGAGGAGATCGAGTAGCTCACGCCCTTGATCTTGAACCAGGTCGATAGCGTCGCCGACGCGGTCGAGCACATGGCCTTCGGCACCGCGAACGGCCCGACCCGCTTTGGCCCCTTCGCCCGGGTGACGTCGGCGGCTTCGACGATCGCACGGGTCGACGGGCCCCCCGATCCCATGATGATCCCGATCCGCTCGTTGGAGACCTCATCGGGCTGAAGGCCGGCGTCGACGATCGCCTGTTCCATTGCGACGTGATTCCAGGCGGTGCCGCCGCCGTGAAACCGCATGGCGCGGCGATCGACGACCTCCTCTGCGATGAGCGTGGGCGCGCCATGGACCTGGGAGCGGAATCCGAGCTCGGCAAATTTCTCCGCCCGCGTGACGCCAGACCTGGCGTCATGAAGGCTCACGGTGACTTCCTGGGCGTTGTTGCCGATCGAAGAAACGATGCCCATCCCGGTGACGACGACGCGTCTCATACCAAACTCTCCATGATCGCGCGTCGGGGCAGGCTCTGCTCTCAGGCTGACGCGGGAATAGCTGGGCTGAAGAGGCCGACCCGCATGTCCTTGACGTCGTAGATGCGCCTGCCGTCGGCCTCCAGCCAGCCATCAGCGATGCCGAGAATGAGCTTGCCCTTGAAGACGCGCTTCATGTCAACACCATAAACGACCTTCTTGACGCTCGGAAGCACCTGATCGGCGAACTTCACCTCGCCGACGCCGAGCGCGCGCCCGCGCCCGGGCAGGCCGAGCCAGCCCAGAAAGAAACCGGTAAGCTGCCAGAGCGCGTCGAGTCCGAGACAGCCCGGCATCACCGGGTCGCCCTTGAAGTGGCAGTCGAAGAACCACAGCGTCGGCTTGATGTCGAATTCGGCCCGCACCTCGCCCTTGCCGTTGGCGCCTCCGGTCTCCGAAATCCCGGAGATGCGGTCGAACATCAACATCGGGGGCAGGGGCAGCTGGGCGTTCCCAGCGCCGAACAATTCTCCCCGCCCGCAGGCAAGGAGGTCCTCATAGGTAAAACTGCTGCGCCGATCTGCCATTTCGCGCCGTCTGCCATTCGGGGCCGCGGCGGCGAGACGCTCCGACCCTTTTCGCGGCTTCGTAACATAAGCGCTCTATGATCGAAAGCGCGGCGCAGTTCCATAGCGTTTTTGTGGCGCCTGATGCGCGGCGGCCACATCTTGGCCCGCGCGCGCAAACCAGAGCGGTTCGGTACGGGCCGGGAAACGTGCTTCTCAAAGCGCGAGAGGCGCGGCGAGTCAGTCCGGCGCGGCGTAAGCCGGACCGATCAGGCCCTGCTCGGTGACGACGACCCAGTTCGGGCCCTGGCGCTCGACCCGCTCGATCCGGCCGGCGCCCGGCAGGTAGTCGCCGGGACGCACGGCGCGCTCGCCGTAGCGGCCGCCGACCAAGGCGATGTCGCCCTGCGCTCCGAGCACGACATAGCCACGCAGAACCTGCCTCGGCCGGTCGATCGACCCGGTCGGCTCCATCGAGACGTTGGCGTTGAATCTCGGCGCTGGCGCTGGGGGAGGAGCGGCCTGTATCGGCTGCGCCGTCGGCGTGGGCTTCTTGTCGAGCTTGTCCAGCCGCGCCGCGAGTTCGGCTGTGGTTGCGGTCGCCTCGTGATCGACGCGTTCGCCGAGCTTGTCGAGCTTGGCGCCCTGCTCGCGGTCGAGCTTCTCCACCCTTTGCGTCAGCTGCGCGATCGCCGCGCCCAGCTCGCGCGACGTCGCCGCGGCGGTCTTCATGTCGCCAACCGACCGGCGCAGCTCTGCAAGCTCGTCGCGGCCTTTGGCGCTCTCGACCGCCTGCAGCCGCACATTGAGCGCCGAGACGGTCTGAGCGAGCTGGGCGTTCTCCTGGGCCCGCTGGGCGAGGAGATCGGCCTGCTGGCGATGATCGACCACGATGAAGGTCGCCGCGCCGAGGCCGACGACGGCGAGCGCCAGCGCCGCCGCGGCGGCGTAACGACGCCGGAGCGAGCCGGGCCGCGAGGCGGTCCGGGCGGCGCCGTCCGATTTTTCCCGATACGGAGGCGGAAAAATGATGGGCAGCCCGGCGGGGCGCTCGTCGGCCGCGCGGCGGGCGACGGCTTGCATTGCGTCGTCGGAAGGGGTGAACTCGGACTGTTCCCTTGCGGCGTTCTCGCCTGAATTCTCCCGGCCGCGCGCCTCGTCGGCGGCGTTCGGATCTCGGTCTTCGTGGTCGCTCATCTCGGGTCGCCCGGGCTTCACGGATTTGTGGTTGGATTGTCCGACCGGGGGATTAAGGAACCGTTGACCATCGGGCAGGGCGCAGGAAGGTTTACGTCATGACGGTGATGAAATTCGGAGTCGGCCAGCCCGTCCGGCGCGTTGAGGATGATCGGCTGGTCCGCGGCGAGGGACGCTACACGTCCGACCTTGCGCCGGAGAACGCCCTTTTCGCCTCCTTCGTCCGCAGCCCGCACGCGCACGCGCGCTTCGTCGTCATGGACCGCGAGGCCGCCGCGGCGGTCCCCGGCGTCGAGGCCGTCTACCTCGCATCGGACTTCGCCGATCTCGGCGACCTGCCGTGCCTTGGTTCCGTGGCGAACGCGGACGGTTCGAAGACGCCGCTGAAGCCCTATCCGGTCATGGCTGCGGACGAGGCGCATCACGTCGGCGACATCGTCGCCATGATTGTCGCGCAATCGGAGCTCGCCGCCAAAGACGGCGCGGAGCGTCTTCCGATCGATTGGGCGCCGCTTCCCGCCGTCGTCGACGCGCTCGATGCGCTGCGGCCCGAGTCCGTCGAGGTGTTTTCGGGCGCGCCGGGCAACGTCGCCTTCGACGCCCACATCGGCGACAGGGCGAAGACCGACGAGGCCTTCGCCGCGGCCGCGAACGTCGTCAAGATTACGATCGTCAATTCGCGCGTCGTGGCCAATTACATGGAGCCGCGCGGCGCCGTCGCGTCTTGCGACGCGGAGGACGGCCGCCTGACCCTCGCCGTCGGCAGCCAGGGCGTCCATGGCCTCCGGGACGTTATCGCCGGCAAGGTCCTGAAGATTCCTCCGGAGCGGTTGAAGGTGACGACCGGCGATGTCGGCGGCGGCTTCGGCACGCGGATTTTTCTCTACCGCGAATATCCGCTTCTCCTCGCGGCTGCGGAGCGGCTCCGCAGGCTGGTCCGCTGGCAGGGAGACCGGTCCGAGCATTTCGTGGGGGATACGCACGGACGAGACAATGTCGCGACGGCGGAAATGGCGCTCGATCCGGGGGGCCGGTTTCTCGCCTTGCGCCTCGACGTGGTCGCCAATCTCGGCGCCTACCTCTCGCAGTTCGCTCCCTACGTGCCGTATCTTGGCGCAACCATGGCGACCGGTCCCTACGCCATCGACGCGCTGTCGGCGCGGGTGCGCGGCGTCTACACTCACACCGTCCCCGTGGACGCCTATCGCGGCGCAGGCCGCCCCGAGGCGGCTTACGTCCTCGAACGGCTGGTCGACCGCTGCGCGCGCGAGCTCGACCTGTCTCAGGAGGCGATCCGTCTCCGCAACTTTGTTCCGTCCCACGCAATGCCCTACCAGACACAGACCGCGCGGACCTACGACGTCGGCGATTTCGGCGGCGCGTTGACGCGCTGCGTCGAGAAGGCCGACGTCGCCGGCTTCGAGGTCCGGGCGCAAGACTCGAAGCGGCGCGGGATGCTTCGCGGCCTCGGCGTGGCGAGCTACATCGAATGCACGGCGATGGGGGCAGGCGAGGCGGACACGTCGCTCTTCTTGGAGAAGGACGGGACCTTGACCCTGCTGATCGGGACCCAGTCGACCGGCCAGGGGCACGAGACGGCCTACGCGCAGGTGGTCTCCGAGCAGTTCGACGTCCCGCTCGATCGGATCCGGGTGGTGCAGGGGGACTCCGACCGGATCGCGAGCGGCGGCGGCACGGGCGGGTCGCGCTCCATTCCGATCGGCGCGGTGACGACGGCGCGCGCCGCGCGGGCGCTCGCCGACTCGCTCACCGACCTCGCGGCGGACCGGCTGGAGGCGGCGGCGGCCGATCTCGAGATCGTCGATGGACGGTTTCGCATCGTCGGCACGGACCGGTCGGTCAGCCTCGCCGAGATCGCCCTCCTGCCGGCCGCAACGCCGGACAGGCTCAGGGGCGCGGGATCCTATACTCCGGACATGGCGACCTATCCCAACGGGACACATATTTGCGAAATCGAAATCGACCCGGAAACCGGCGTCGCACGGCTGCAGCGCTACGCGATCGTCGACGATTTCGGCGCGACCCTCAACCCGCTCTTGCTCGAGGGGCAGGTCCACGGCGGCGTCGCCCAGGCGGTCGGCCAGGCGCTGATGGAGCGCACGGTTTTTGACGGCGACGGACAACTCCTGACCGCGAGCTTCATGGACTATTGCATGCCTCGGGCCGACGATTTCCCGCCGATCGCTTTCGAGACGCGCAACGTTCCTTCGACCACCAATCCGATGGGTTTCAAGGGCGCGGGCGAGGCCGGATCGATCGGCGCGACCCCAGCGGTCGTCAACGCCGTCGCCGACGCGCTCTGGCGCGCCTACGGGATCGCCGATATCGATATGCCCGCGACTCCGCAGGCGGTCTTCCGCGCGATTCGCGGCGCGGAAGCGTCGAAGCGCCCCACGTCGTAGAATAGATCGAAGAGCGGAGGAAGCGATGAGGATGACAGGCAAGGGTTCGGCTGCGATCGTGGGCTTGGCGTTGAGCGCGGGCGTCGCGCTCGCGGCATCGGGAGCGGATGCGATCAAGGAGCGGCGCGCGCTCATGAAGGAGAACGGCGAGGCGACGAAACCGATCGTCCCAATCCTGAAAGGCCAAGCCCCGTTCGACCTTGCGGCGGTGCAGAAGGCCCTGAAGACCTACCTCAACGCGGCGGAGAAGATGCCCGCCCTGTTCCCGCCGGACAGCAAAACCGGCGACACCCACGCCTTACCGGCGATCTGGGAGAACACAGCGGACTTCGACGCCCGGTTCAAGAAGCTGGGAGACGACGCCACGGCTGCGCTGACCGAGGTCAAGGACGAGGCCAGCTTCAAGGCGACCATGCCCAATTTTTACAAGAATTGCGGCGGCTGCCACGAGAAATATCGAGAGAAGGAAAACTGATCGTCGGGCCGTCGAATGACCGCGGGAAGGAGCGCGCTCGCGGTCGGGATCGGAATCGTCGTCGCGGCCATGGCCGCGGCGGGCTGGGTCTTGACCGCGCCCCGCCCGGTCGACCCGCAAACCGCTCGCGCGGTGTCCGAACCGGGCGATCCGGCGGCGGGAAAGATCGTCTTCTTCCTGGCCGGATGCGACTCTTGCCACCTATCGCCCGGTCAGAGCGATCCGACGCGCCTCGGCGGCGGCCAGGAGCTGAGGACGCCGTTCGGCTCCTTCTTCCCCCCGAACATCTCGCCCGATCGGGCCGACGGGATCGGCGCCTGGTCCGCGGTCGACTTCGCCAATGCGTTGATGGCCGGCGTCTCGCGGGATGGCCGACATCTCTATCCGGCCCTTCCCTATCCGTCCTATGCGCGGATGTCGGTCAAGGACGTCCGCGACCTGTTCGCTTTCCTGCGAACCGTCCCGCCGGTCTCCGGACGGACGCCGCCCGACGCCTTGGCTTTCCCGTTCTCGATTCGGAAAGCGGTAGGGTTCTGGAAGCTCCTTTACATGCCGGCGATCGCTCAGCCGCTCGCTGAGGATCCGACGGATCTCGAGTCGCGCGGGCGCTACCTCGTGGAAGGGCCGGGCCATTGCGGCGAGTGCCATTCCCCGCGCACGTTTCTCGGCGGCGTGATCGCCTCGCGCCGCCTGACCGGGGCGCCCCTTCCCGACGGCAAGGGCAAAGCGCCGAACATCACGGATGGTGGCCTTGCCGACTGGTCCGAGAGCGACATCGCCTATGCGCTGTCGACGGGGCTTACGCCGTCGGGCGATTCGCTCGGCGGCCCGATGGCGGCGGTGGTCCGCAATCTCGCGCAGGTTCCAGAGCAAGACCTGGCGGCCATCGCCCATTACCTCAAGACGGTGAAGCCCGGCGGCGACTCCTGAAAATCCGCCTCAGGCCGCGGCGACGGCGTCCGAGCGGATGCGCTCGATCATCGAACGGACGCCGTTGGAGCGCTGCGGCGTAAGATGCTGCTCGAGCCCGAGCGCGCGGAACGTCGCCATCGCGTCCGTCTCGACAATGTGCTTCGGGGTCTGATCGGAGTACAGCGCAAGAGCGATCGCGATGAGTCCGCGCACGAGGTGGGAATCGCTGTCGCCGCGATAGTGAAGGACGGTTTCGCCGGCGGCGTTCCGGCGAAGTTGCTTCTCGAGCCAGACCTGGCTGACGCAGCCGCGCACCTTGTTCGCGTCGTTGTGGGCCTCCGGGCTCAGCGGCTCCAGTTCGTGGCCGAGTTCGATGACATAGCGATATCGGTCCTCCCACTCGTCGAGAGACGCAAAATCCTCTTGTATCGTGTCGAATTCGGTCACCGGCGCCTCACAAAACTCGCTCGACGGCGAGTATAACGGCCTGAGACCCCCGGTGGCCAGCGTCGCTAGTTCGCTCGGCTCTGCGGCGGTTTGCGCGGCGGCGCCTTGTCCTTCGCTCCTGAGGATTCGCTGGCCGCGGCGACGCGATCGACCACGCCGAGTGCGGCGGCCGCGGTGAGGGCCTTACGCAGGTCTTCTACGCGTCGGCGGCAATCCTCGGGCGCGCCCTGGGCGCAGGCGGCGAGCGGGTTCGCATCGGCGAGGTTCGGCGCGGGAGCGGAAATCAGCGAGCCGAAGTCGAGCGGCATCGCACTGTAAACCAGCCCCAGCCAGAAGATGCTTCGTGCGATGAAGCCCATGCTCGTCTCCGATGCCGATAGGGTAATCGGGACACAAGAACGAACTTTCGATAAGCGACGTCAAATTGACGGCGCCGTCGTAGCGCTTCGTTAACCGGAGCAGCTCGCGATTCACCGAAGCTTAACCATCGCGCGCTTCGCCGAAGCGAATTCGTTGCGGAAGTCTCAACCTTAGCGTTGGGTTAAGGCGCGGCTACGATGTTTATCGACACGAGAACGCGCGCCCTCGGGCTGCGTTCCGACGGCAGATCGGAGAGACGACCGATGATCGAAGCGCTCGCGCGTATCCGCAACGACTCCGTCCTGTCGCGGCCGGGCAAGAAGGCCGAGCGCCGTCTTGGCCTGCTGCGGCGCGTGATGGAACGCCTGACGTCGCTGCCGCCGCGCTTTTACATCGGCGCCATTCTGTCGGCGCTTCTTGTCGGGATCGGCGTGAACGCGCTCGTTCTCCAGCGCGAGCGGCATCCGGCGCCGTTGTTCGCACCGGCGCCGCAGAAGATCGCCCCGCCGGTCCCGTCCGCGCCAGCGCTACCGAAGACCGCGGCGCCGGTCCCGTCCGCGCCGACACCGCCGCCCGCCCCTGCGGCGATCGCGCGCGAAGCGCCGCCGGCCGCGGCGCCGCAGCCGCCCGACCGTCCGGCCGTCGGCGACGCGGCCGCCCCGCGCGCGCCCGACGCCATCGGCGAACTTCTCCGCGGCGGCGAGGCGCCGCCCGACAATTCGCGTCTGGTGACGGCGGCCCAGGCGGCGCTGGCCAAGCTCGGCTATCCGGTCAAGGCAGACGGGGCCCAGCGCGCGGCGACCGACCAGGCGGTGCGCGAGTTCGAGCGCGCGCACAACCTTCCCGTCACCACGGAGATTACGCCCCGTCTTGTCAAGCAATTGAACGCGGCGGCGCGGGCCTCCGCCCACTGAGGTGAGGCTCAGGTCCGACATCTGGGTCGCGGCCTATCTGCGGCGGCGAAACGCCGACGGTTCGATCGCTGTTCTCCGCCGCAGGGGCGCGGCCGAAGCCGGGGCGATCGTGGTCAAAATCGACCGGCTCGACGGCCGCGCGGCGCTTTATGGCCCTGCGCCCCAATCGCTGGCGATGGACCTCCCGCGAGGCGTCGACAGGCTTTTCACGCGCATGCACGAGCCGGAATGGATCGACCCGCTCGAGGCCGAGCAGCGGCTCGCGCGGGAGGTCCGGTTCGACTCCGATCTTTGGATCGTCGAGGTCGAGGATCGCGAGGGCGAGCCGCTGCTCGATCTTGCGCGCTGACTGGGGCCGCCCTGGGCGCTCGTTCGAGTCCGCTGAGCCCGCCAGCTCATCAAGAGCTGCATGCGCTGTGTCATTAACTCTCCACTCGCTTTGCCATTAAGACGTCTGAAAGCGTTGATGGATAGTTTTGCGACGTCTCGGTCCCCCATGCCGACGTTGAAATAGGGTATAGAAGTCCCGACCAGGAGTACGATGAATGATCAAGGCCATCCGAAAGTTCTTCAGCGACGAATCCGGCGCCACCGCAATCGAGTATGCGTTGATCGCATCCCTCATCGCTGTTTTTATCATTACTGCTGTTCAAACCGTGGGAACGAAAGTCAGTACGGTGTTCGGCGAAATC
>NZ_JBKQOT010000380.1:0-4499 GCF_052145395.1 Roseiarcus sp. | reverse complement strand
GCCAGACGCTGCCGGCAGGCGTTCGCCTGGAGGCGGTCGGCGACCAGTCGACGTTCGTCAAATCGGCGGTGTCGTCGGTCATTTTCGAGGGCGTGACGGCGGCGGCGCTGACCGGCCTGATGATCCTCGTCTTTCTGGGCAGCTGGCGGTCGACCTTGATCATCATGGTTTCGATCCCGCTGGCGATCCTGACTTCGGTGATCCTGCTCTCGGCGACGGGCGAGACGATCAACGTGATGACGCTCGGCGGCCTCGCGCTCGCCGTCGGCATCCTGGTCGACGACGCAACGGTCACGATCGAGAACATCAACTACCATCTCGAGCTGGGCAAAGACATCGAAAGCGCGATCATGGACGGCGCGCGGCAGATCGTCATTCCAGCGACCGTGTCGCTGCTCTGCATCTGTATCGTCTTCGTGCCGATGTTCAATCTCGGCGGCGTTGCGGGCTACCTGTTCCGACCGATGGCCAAGGCCGTCGTCTTTGCGCTCTTCGGCTCCTACGTGCTGTCGCGCACGCTGGTGAATACGATGGCGCGCTTCCTCCTCGCCCACCAGGCCGTGCACGGTCACGGCGCGCTCGAGGCGCCCACCCGCAATCCGTTCACGCGCTTTCAGCGCGGCTTCGACCGCCGCTTCGAAGCCGCGCGCGCTTTCTACCGCCGCCTGCTTCTGACCGCGGTATCTGCGCGGAGATTGTTCATCGTCGGCTTCCTGGCGGCCGTCCTGTGTTCGTTCGCGCTGACACCCTTTCTCGGGCGCAATTTCTTCCCGCCGATCGAGAGCCCGCAGATCGCGCTGCATATCCGCGCCCCGACGGGAACGAGAATCGAGGAGACCGCGTTGGAAGTCGATCGGATCGAGCAGGCGATCCGGTCGATCATTCCGCCCGAAGCGCTCAGGACCATCGTCGACAACATCGGCCTGCCGATCAGCGGCATCAACATGGCCTATTCCAACACGGGCACGATCGGCGCCTCCGACGCCGACATTCTGATCACGCTGGCCGACGGCCGGGAGGCCGGCGCGCCCGGCTACGTGAAGGCGATGCGCGAGACCTTGCCGCGCAAATTTCCCGGAACGGATTTCGCGTTCTTGCCTGCGGACATTGTCACGCAGATTCTGAACTTCGGTCTGCCGGCGCCGATCGACGTTCAGGTCGTCGGCCCGAACCTCGAGGCCAACCACGCCTATGCCGACAAGCTGCCGGCCAGGATCAAGACAGTGACGGGCGTCGCAGACGCCCGCATCCAGCAGGCCTTCAACGCGCCGACGCTCAACGTCGACGTCGACCGGACCCGCGCCGAACTGGTCGGGGTCAGCGAGCAGGACGTGGCCGAGAACCTGCAAGATGCGCTCGCGGGCAGCATCCAGACGGCGCCGACCTTCTGGCTCAATCCGAAGAACGGCGTGTCCTATCCGATCGTCGCCCAGACCCCGCAATACTGGGAGAATTCGCTCTCCACGCTCGAAAACATTCCGGACTCGCTCAGCTCTGACAAGCAGATCATCGGCGGCGTCGCCTCGATCAAACGGGGGGTCAGCGACGCGGTCGTTTCGCACTACGCGGTTGAGCCGGTCGTCGACATCTTCGCCACCAACAACGAGCGCGACCTCGGCGCCGTGTCCGCCGACATCCAGAAGATCCTGGACGCCACGCAAAAGGACGCGCCGAAGGGCTCGACCGTCGTCATTCGCGGCGCGACCCAGACGATGACCTACGCCTATGACCAGCTTTTCGTCGGCATCGCGTTGGCGATCGTGCTCATCTACTTGCTCATCGTCGTGAATTTCCAGTCCTGGATCGATCCGTTCGTCATCGTCAGCGCGCTGCCGACCGCGCTCGCCGGCATCGTCTGGATGTTGTTCGTGACCCGTACGACGCTGTCCGTCCCCGCGCTGACGGGCGCGATCATGTGCATGGGCGTGGCGACGGCCAACAGCATCCTCGTCGTCAGCTTTGCGCGCGAGCGCCTCGCGGAGGGCGCCGACGCGGCGACCGCCGCGATCGACGCAGGCTTCACCCGCTTTCGCCCGGTGCTGATGACGGCGCTCGCGATGATCATCGGCATGATGCCAATGGCGCTGAGCGCCGAGCTCAACGCGCCCCTGGGACGTGCGGTGATCGGCGGCCTCATCTGCTCGACGGTCGCGACCTTGCTCTTCGTGCCGGCCGTATTCCGGCTCGTTCACGAGCGAAAGCCAAAAGCGGCTGACCAGGCCGCCTCCAAACTCCATCTCGAGGCGTCCCCGACATGACTGAAGAGCATTCGGCCGGGCCCGCACACGAGCCGCCTCCCACTCATCGCCCGGTCAGGGCCGGGCGGGCGATCCTGCTGTTGATCGTCGTGGCGATCGCGGTCGCGGCCACCGGCGTCGTCGGGCGGCGCAAGGACGATGAGTCGCTCGCCAAGTGGACGCAAGAGCAGGCGATTCCGACCGTGGCGCTCGTTTCGCCCCAAAGCGGCGGGGAAGTCCGAGACCTGGTCCTTCCTGGAAACGTCGAGGCCTTTTACACCGCGGCGATTCACGCTCAGGTCAGTGGCTACGTGCAGGAGTGGCGGAAGGACATCGGCGCCAAGGTCCGGAAGGGTGACGTGCTCGCGGTCATCGAGACGCCAGAGCTCGACCAGAGCATCGCGGTCGCGGAGAGCCAGGTCGCCAAAGCGAAGGCGAATCTCGCGCTCGCCAAGGTGACGGCGGAACGGTGGAACTCGCTGCGCGCGTCCGCGGCGGTGTCGCAGCAGACGGTGGACGAAAAGACCGCCGACGCGCGCGCCCAAGCCGCCGAGGTCGACGCCGTTCAGGCGAACCTCGACCGTCTGAAGGCGCAGAAGGCGTTCGCGAACATCGTCGCCCCGTTCGACGGAATCGTCACCGTGCGCAATGTCGACGTCGGATCGCTCGTCAGGGCGGACGCCGCCAGCGGCGCGGAGCTGTTCGCCGTCGCCGACGTGCACGCCATGCGCGTCTATGTACCCGTCCCTGAGACCTACGCCGCCGAAATGAAAGACGGCATGAAGGCGACGCTCGACCTTCCCGAGTATCCCGACCGCAAGTTCGATGCGAAGATCGAGACGACCTCGCACGGCATCGATCAAAAATCCCGCACCCTGCTGGTCGAACTCCTAGCCGACAACAAGGACGGCGCTCTCTTCCCCGGCGCATTTGCCCGTGTGCATTTCCAGATCCCGCCCGATGCGAACATCGTCAGGGTTCCGGCGAGCGCGCTGATCTATCGCGACAACGCGATTCAGGTCGGCGTTGTGGACCCGAAGAACCGCGTCACTCTCAAGAAGGTCCAGATCGCGCGCGACTTGGGGACCGAGGTTGAAATTACGAGCGGCCTGAGTGAGGATGAACGGATCGTCGCCAACCCTTCCGACGCGATTGGCGACGGCGAAGAGGTCCGGATCATGAACGCTGAGACCGAAAAGCCGGATTCGTCGCCGGGACAGCAGCGCGCGAAAGCGAAGCCGACGGGCGATTCCGGGGAGATGGCGGCATCGGAGCGGGGCCGGGGTGAATGAATTTTCGGTTTTGGCTGACGGCGTCGATCGCGCTCGCGCTCGGCGGGTGCGATTTCGCGCCGCGCTATACCCTGCCCACGCCGTCGCTTTCGGCAAAGTTCAAGGACGCGACCGCGGAGGGCGCTCAGCTCCCCGCCAATGAGGAATGGTGGCGGACGTTCAACGACGCGACGCTCAACGGTCTTCAGGCGCACGTCGACTCCGCCAATCCCAATCTCGCCGCCGCGATCGCCGCCAACGATGCCGAACAGGCGCGCGCGCAAGCGGCCCTATCCGGGCTTCTTCCGCAGGCCGACGCGATCGGGCATGTCACCGCGAACAAGCAGTCGAACAACCGGCCGCTGCGCTCGGCGGGCCAGCCGACCTATTACGGCGACAACCTAATCGGCGCTCAGGCGTCCTACGAGGTCGACATCTGGGGACGGGTCCGCAATATCGCGGCCTCCGCCAACGCGACCGCCGAAGCCAGCGCGGAGGCGCTGGATCAGGCGCGGCTCGAGCTGCACGCGGAGCTTGCGCGCGACTACATCGACTTGCGCGGCCTGGACGACGAGGCAAAGCTCCTGTCGGACACGATCGCCATTTATCGTTCGGCCCTGGATCTGACGAAGTCGCGCCTTGAGGCGCAGATCGCGTCGCCGGTCGACGTCGATCGCGCCCAGACTCAGCTCAGCAGCGCCGAGGCGCAAGCCTCCGACCTTGCGCTGCGGCGCAAGCCTCCGACCTTGCGCTGCGGCGCACGGCGCTGGAGAACGCGATCGCGGCGCTGGTCGGCAAGTCGGCCGCGTCCTTTACGGTCGCGCGATCGGCGAGGCCCCTGCCGTTGCCCACGCGTCCCCGCGCCGTTCCGGCCGACGTGCTGCGGCGGCGGCCGGATGTCGCCGAAGCCGAACGCCTGACCGCTGCAGCAGATTTTGGCGTCGGCGTGGCGCGCGCCAATTTCTTTCCGAGGTTCACGCTCATCGCCATC
>NZ_JBKQOT010000379.1:0-2878 GCF_052145395.1 Roseiarcus sp. | reverse complement strand
GACTCGCTTCCGGCTGGCGGGCTGCGCCTCTACCGGGAGGGCGTCGAACCCTCTGGATCGCTTCGAAAGGTTTCAGGTTACATTCCCGTCCCCCTTTCCAGGGCTTAGCCTGTCGCAAGTGGAATCTGCCTGAAGGTCCGCAATATAATCGACTCCGGGCCCCTAAGCAGCGATCGATGCGACCGCGAAGTGTCCGATCGCTGCCAGGAGAAACCTCGCCCGGGCGTTGGCCGGAAGGCGCCCGGCCATCGGGCGCCTCGGGTCGGCCGTCTTTACGTCCGCTCGATCTTCTTCGCCGCCTCGTCGACCGCGTCGACGATGGCCTGGACCTGCTCCGGGGTCGCGGCGCGGGAGCGCAGGCGAAGCCGCGTCGCCACGCGCAGGTTCATCATGGCGCGGATGACCGAGCCCATCCCGCCGCGACCGATCGCTTCCTCGCGCTCGCTGAAGCGGGCGAAGATGGCGTCGACCTGGGGCTTGTTGTCGGCGAGCTGCTTTTCGCCCTCGGGCGTGACCGCGTAGAGCTTGCGGCCCTGCTCGTCCTGGCTCGCGCTGGCGTAGCCCATCTCCTCGAGCATGGTGAGAGTCGGGTAGACGACGCCGGGGCTCGGCGAATAGTCGCCGCCGACCCGCTCGCCGAGCTCCTTGATGATCTCGTAACCGTGGCGCGGCTTCTCGGCGATGAGCGCGAGGATGACGAGCTTCAGTTCGCCGCCGTCGAACATCCGGCCTTCGCGCGGGCCGAACCCGCCGCCGCGCCGGCCCCAGCCGAACGGCCCATGCGCGAAGCCGCCATGGCGGCCGTGGCGGACGTGTTCCTCAAAGTGACGATGAAACATTTTTGACTCCCGGGTTTTGTAAGACATACTCTAAGATATGTCTTACCAACAGATATATCGGACGCTAGCTCGCGCAAGGGAGGTCGATGTCTTTTTTCCGCGCGGGATGCGGCCGGCGCGACGGACCTGCGATCGCCTAGGGAGAAGGCCTTCGGGCGGTCTCGAAGGACGCTCCAGAAGCGCCTACGCCCCTCAGGACGAGGCCGCAGGGGCGGCGGCCTCGGCATTCACCCGCCCGGAAAATCCGCTGCAACACCTTGAAAAGGCGCAAAACGGGCTCGGACATGGCAGCCGCAGCGCGGCGGCTCGGACGGCCGCAAGCGGCGCCAAGTCACGGGCGGGTCTGGCCGTCGCCGTGGACGCGGTACTTGAAGGTGCAGAGTTGTTCCACCCCGACCGGCCCACGGGCGTGCATCCGGCCCGTGGCGATGCCGATCTCGGCCCCGAAGCCGAACTCCCCACCGTCGGCGAACTGGGTCGAAGCATTGTGCAGCACGATCGCCGAATCGACCTCCTTCAGGAACTTTTCCGCCGCCGCCTTGTCCTCGGTGACGATGCAGTCGGTGTGGTGCGACCCAAAGGTTTCGATGTGGTCGATCGCCGCCTCGAGGCTGTCGACCACCCGGACGGCGATGATCGCGTCGAGATATTCGGTCCGCCAGTCGTCGTCCGTCGCGGGCTTCACCCGGGCGTTGCTCTCTTGCGCGGCCGCGTCGCCGCGAACTTCGCAGCCCGCCGCGATCAGGGCGTCGATCAGAGGCTTCAGCATGCCTTCCGCAGCCGCGCGATGGACGAGCAGGGTCTCCGCCGCGCCGCAGATCCCGGTGCGGCGCATCTTGGCGTTGACCACGATCTTGACCGCCTTGTCGAGTTCGGCCGCCCGGTCGACGTAGACGTGCACGACGCCCTCGAGATGGGCGAAGACCGGCACACGCGCCTCCCGCTGCACCCGCTCGACCAGGCTCTTGCCGCCGCGCGGCACGATCACGTCGAGCGTCCCCCCAAGGCCCTCCAGCATCTCGCCGACCGCGACGCGCGAGGCGAACGGCGCCCGGGAGATCGCGGCCTCCGGCAGCCCGGCCTCCCGGAGGCCGGCGACCAGGCATGAGTGAATTGCCGCCGACGAATGGAAGCTGTCCGACCCCCCGCGCAGCACGACGGCGTTGCCGCTCTTCAGACATAGCGCCCCGGCGTCGGCCGTGACGTTCGGCCGGCTCTCGTAGATGACCCCGACCACGCCGAGCGGCGTCGCCACCCGCTCGATGACGAGGCCATTGGGCCGGGTGAAAGTCGCGAGCACCCGGCCGACCGGATCGGGCAAAGCCGCAACCTCTTCCAGGCCGTGCGCAATTCCCTCGATCCGGGCTTCGTTCAGCATGAGGCGGTCGAGGAACGCTGGCGTTAGCCCCTTGGCCTTGCCGTCCGCGACGTCGCGCGCGTTCGCGGCGAGACTGTCGCCCGCGCGCTCGCGGAGGATGCACGCCGCCGCCGTCAGCGCTCGGTTCTTCTGCGCTGGCTGAGCGTTGGCGAGCGCGCGTGCGCCGGTGCGCGCCGCCGCGCCGATGGCGCGCATCGCCGACCGGATGTCCACTTCGGGGTCACGAATTTGGGCAGCGGCAGACATCGGCTTTCCGGCGGTTGCAACCGGCCTCGTCTAACGGAAGCGCGGCCTGAACGCCACCCCAAAGGGGACATCGGGGATAGGCGTCTGTCGCTCACCCATTCGGCCGAAAGGCGACGCAAAATTCCGGATTCGTCTCCAGGCGGGCGCCTCCAATGAGGTCGATGCAATAAGGCACGGCGGCGAAGACGGCGCAGAGGCAGGTCCGTATGGCCGCCGGCTTGCCTGGCAGGTTGATGATGAGGCTCGAACCGCGCGTGCCGGCGATCTGCCGCGAAAGAATTGCGGTTGGCACCTCGAGGAGGCTCGTGGCGCGCATGAGCTCGCCAAAACCCGGCAATATCCGATCGCACACCGCTTCGGTCGCCTCGGGCGTGACGTCGCGCGGGCTCGGCCCTGTGCCTCCGGTGGTCAGAAT
>NZ_JBKQOT010000378.1:0-2644 GCF_052145395.1 Roseiarcus sp. | reverse complement strand
AGTTCCCGAGCGCCTGGCGCGAGAACGGAATCGCCCATTTGCAGCTCGTTGCGGAATGCCTCCAACCGTTCAGGGTTCGGCTCGAACAGAGCGGCGTAGGCAGTCACATCGCCGATCCGCTGTGGTCGTCCGATGACCTCGGGCTCGCATCCGACCGCCTTCAGGACCCGCAGGATGCGCGTATCGAACACCGAGACGATCTGGGTCAGACCGGCAAGAAGCGCCACCTCGCCGATCCCCGCGATCAGTTCGCTCAGAACATAGCCAACGCCGTTCTTCATTCGCTCCGGCTGCCCCGCCGCCGCGACCGCGCAAATGCGCGAGCTCTCCCAGATGCTCGCGCTCTCCACCACCTCGCCCTCCTCGAGCAGCTGAGGGAAAACGTCACGCAGCATATTCGGGCCGGTTGTCGGGAGGAGTCGGAGCGAGCCCTAGTAGGCGCCTGACTCGGGGTCGACGGATACAAGATACAGGGGATTGAGATCGTCAAACCGGTCCCGCTCGTACCCGTCTCTCACCTCGACCTCCCAGCCCAACCGCTTCCCGAAGATTTCGGCGCGGTTGCGGAACATGGCATCCATGTCGCGGGGGAAACGGTACGCATAGGCGCCTTCGATCAGCTTCAACATTTCGTGTGCTCCTCTAAGCAAAAAAAGGTCGCCGAATTCGCCGAGCGTTCGGCGGCAGTGGTCGACCGCGCCTAGGGGTGGCGCCCCGCCGTCCAATCAGCAAGCTTCTTGAAAAGCGGAATAACGATCAAAACTGGCAAAGAAGATTGGCCAACTGCCCCGCAATTGATGAAGACTGCAATGTTCGAAGTGAATTCAAGCGCTTGGCTCGGCGCTGATTATCCCCAACCGCCGGATTTAGGATTAATAATCATCCCGCTCCAATGGGAGCAGTTAAGCTGGGCGGCAAATTCGTCATCCGATGCTGCCGCTTAACCTCGGCTCATGGCCGTCGCTGATCGCCGCTCGGGAGCTGGCTATAGCGGCGCCTGTGGCGGAATCACGCCGGTCGCAACGGCGACGGCGATCGCATGGGTCAGGTTCATGCAGTGCAGTTTGTGACGGGCGACGTCGAGGTGGACCTTCACACTGCTGAAGCCGATATCGAGGAGGTCGGCGATTTCCTTGTGGGTTTTGCCTCTTGCCGCCCAGGTCAGGCACTGCCCTTCGCGCTGCGACAACCTGATTGGATCGGGGGGAAGGTTCGAATTCCTGTTCGCCGCCGAATCGATCAGGACCGCCAGCTTCTGAAGGCCGATCATGTTTCCGAGTTTAAAGCGATCCCATTCCGGTTTTTCATGGTCGCTGCTGAAGGAAACCAGCGCCTGACCGCCCCTGCCGGTCCGAACCGGGACTGACAGGCCGTTCCGTCCAACGCCGTGTCTTATCGAGTCGGCAAAGAAAGCCAGGATAGCCGGATCGTCGGGCCCCAGCGTTTCCCAGTCGAATGGGAGCAGGGCCTTCCGGCCATGGGCGACCACTGGATCGGAGTGCACATAGCCGCTCACGAAGTACCGCGTCTGCCACGCTCTCGAATAGGTGGCGACCGCCGTCGACAAGCAGGAGTCGCATTCCTTATCGGACGCGAACCGCACGTAGGCTATGTGGCGTATCCCGATCTCGGACGCGATCGCTTCCAGCGCATCGCCGAGATCCTGCGTGTCAAAACCCAGAATCGCGTCGGTCAGCCTTATCGCGGACCTGTCGATATTGACCGCGTCTGGTCCGCGCCGTGGCATCAGAATCCCTCTGGCGTCTCGCGGTCAAGGCGAACGCTTCGACACGCGCGCCGAAGCGCGGCCCAAGGCCAAAGTCGGATCCGGTCGGAGACGAAGCCGCGCTCTTCTACAGCCTTACGCATGGTGTTCGGCGCCGCAAAAGATTGTTTCGTGGACTTCCCCGACCGGCCAAACTGTTACCAAATATTTACCAGATGCGATAGACTACGGCGGCGACGAAAGCAATCATATCATGGGCCGTTGCCGGTTCGTTCCTCAGTTCAAGGCTTCGTAGAGTGACGCCTTCGCGAAACGCATGGATAAGGAATCGTCATATCCCTTCCGAATTGTTGAAGCGAGCCACTGGAGGATTCGTTACTGGGTCGCCCCGCGCCCGCAAAAAAATTCAGCTAGAGCCGTCCGCCAAAGCCCCGGCGGGCCACCCAGGAGGAACATTCGACCCGGACCACTCAATGGGGGCCGGTCAGATGCCTTGAAGAATTTCGTCTGCCGACCCGGTTTCCCGGATTTCGTCTTGGAAGCAGTTTGCCGCGGCAACGACCGACACCTCGGCCAGAAGGCCGGCAGTCGTCCGCGCGGGGTCTTGGCGATTCGAAGCAACAGCTGGCAGGGAGGTCCGATGCCGGTGCGCCCGCGAGGGGGCCCATCGATGAAGGGCTTACGTCCTCATCGCCACCTCGGTTCGATTCTTCGCATTGAACTTCTTCATGACATTGCGCACGTGCACCTTCACCGTGCTTTCACACATATTGAGCTCGTAGGCGATGACCTTATTCGACTTGCCTTCCTTTATCGCTTTCACGACCAAGTGTTCGCGGTCAGTGAGAATGCCGCCCGGTTGGAGCGTCTTCTGCGGCGAGAGGCCAAGCTGGTCTGCCGCGAAAACGTGGTCCGTTG
>NZ_JBKQOT010000377.1:0-14715 GCF_052145395.1 Roseiarcus sp. | reverse complement strand
GCCGCTTGTCCTTGTAGACGAGCCCGTCGCGGCAAAGCTGAACGAACACCTTGGCGACGGCGCGCGACAGGCCTTCGTCCAGGGTGAACCGCTCGCGGCTCCAGTCGCAGGACGCGCCGAGCCTTTTCAGCTGCTGGATGATCGCGCCGCCCGACTCTGCCTTCCACGCCCAGACGCGTTCGAGAAAGGCCTCGCGGCCGAGCGTCCGCCGGTCGGGCTGCTGCGTCTCGGCGAGCTTGCGCTCGACCACCATCTGCGTTGCGATCCCAGCGTGATCGGTGCCCGGCTGCCAGAGGACGTCGCGTCCATTCATCCGCCGGTAGCGGCAGAGAATGTCCTGCAGCGTGTTGTTGAGCGCATGGCCCATATGCAGGTTGCCGGTGACGTTGGGCGGCGGAATGACCATGCAGAAGGGCTCGGCGTCCGCGCGTTCGGGCCGCCCCGAGCGGAACGCTCCGCTTTCCTCCCACAGGGCGGAAATGCGGGATTCAACCGCAGACGCGTCAAACGATTTGTCCATCATGGAATACCAGTCCGCGCCGGGCCCTTTGGGCCGGCTGATTACGGTTGAAGCGCGGCGCGTCGCGGAATGCCGGCCCGTAAGCGCTGACGGCGGCGCGCCACGACGGGTTTAAGCCCGACGCCGCGCCGCAAGTCAACGGATTGAAAGGCTTGCCAGCCTAGCGCGCCCCGCGCGCGACCCGCTCGATTTCGGCGCGCACCAGCCGCTCGACGATCCCCGGCAGGTTTTCGTCGAGCCACGCCTTGAGCATCGGCCGCAGCATCTCGCGCGCGAGCTCCTCGGCGCGTTCGGCGCTGCGGGCCGCGAGATTGGCGGAGAGCGCGTCGAAGGCGGACGCGACCGCCTTGTCTGTTTCGGGCGACAGAAGCGGCGCGTCGTCCTCAACCGGACGGTCCGCCGCGTCGCTCACCTCCAGCTCCGCCCGGGGCCACACGCCCGTTTGGGGATCGGCTTCGGCCTTGGGGGGATTGGCTTCGGCCTTGGGAGGATTGGCCTCGGCCTTGGAGGGATTGGCTTCGGCCGCCGGCTCGGGACGCTGCTGCGGCGCGACCTCCGCCCGTTCGACGGCCGGCTCGCCCTTCGAATAGACGATCTGCGGCGCCGGCGCGGCGGGCTTCGGACCCTTCGTCTCCTGCCCCTTGGCCGGCTCCCGCTCCTCGGCGATGATGGTCCGGATCGAGGCGAGAATCTCCTCCATCGACGGCTCGTGCGCCCTCTGCGCGCGACGCAACGCGTCGAGATCGCCCATGTTCAACTTGACTGCGCTCATGCCCGTCGCTTCAGCCACTGCATCGTCCTCGATGATCGAACCTCGCCTGCGAGCCGAGCCGCACACGATCGTCGTTCGCGGCGCGCGGCCGGTTCGCGAATCACCTGCATGAAGGGTAATCGGCGATCGCCGGCGCCCGCAAGCGCGGGCCGCCCGGCCGGTGCGCCGTCCACCTTTATTTGCCGTCAGGCGTCCTGAGACCGATCCACTTGTCCTTGACCTGGTCGAAGTGGACGGTCGGGTCGTACTCGGCGACCGCCAGCCCGAGCGTCGGCACGTTGAGCCGGCCAACCGCCGACAGCAGCGCATAGGAAAACACGACCTGGTCGTGCTCCGCGCGCACGAGCTGGGTGCGGGCGGAAAGCAGAGCCTGCTGGGCGTTGAGCACGTCGAGGGTGGTGCGCTGGCCGACTTTGGCCTCCTCACGCACGCCGGCGAGCGCCACCTCGTTGGCCGCGACCGACGCGCGCGCCGCCTTCACCACGCCGATCGCCGCTTGATAACGGCCCCAGGACGCAACCACGTTTTGCCGAATCTGGTCCCGCGTCGAGTCGGCCTTCAGCTCCTGGACGGTCAGGCTTTCCTTCGACTGCCGGATAGCGGCATATTCGCCGCCGCCCTGGTAGATCGGGATCGTCAGCTGCCCGAGGATCTGGGCGCTAAACTGGCGCATCCCCGGCGTGCTGTTGACATCGTACGCCTGAGTAACTTGCGCGGAAACGCTGGCTTGCGGGTAGAGCGCGCCTTCGGCGATTTTGATGCTGAGCAGCGCGGCGTCGACGCCGTGCTCCTGGGCGACGATCGCCGGATGCTCGACCTGCGAGATGTTGACCGCCTCGGGCAAGGTGCTGGGCAGCGGCCTTACGATCGGCTTGACCGGCGCCAGGGTCTTGGGCTCGTCGCCGATGACCTGGCGATAAGTGGCGACCGACGCTTCGAGCACCGCTTGGTCGCTCAACAGGGTCGCGTTGGCGCTGGCGAGACTCGCCTCCGCCTGGGCGACGTCGGTGCGAGTCACTTCGCCAACGGTGAACCGGTCCTTGGTCTCCCGCAACTGCTCCTTCAGCACGTCGACGTTGTTGCGATCGAGGTCGACGATCGCGGAGTTCTGCAGAACGTCCATGTAGGCCTGCACGCCACTGAGCAGCGTGGTCTGTTCCGTGTTGCGCAATGTCTCGCGAGCGGCGAGCACGTCGGATTCCGCGCCTCGGATCTTGTTGATCGTCTGATAGCCGTCGAAAACCGTCTCACTGGCCTGCACGCCGTAGCTGCGCGGATAGGCGCCGGTCGCATACCGTAACTCCGGGGAACTCGGAATGATTTCGTTGCCGTTGGCGTGCTGCACCCCTGCGGTGCCGACAGCGCTGACTTTCGGCAGATAGCCCGCGTTTGCGGTGGGGACGTTTTCATCGGTCTGACGAACGGTGGCGCGCTGCGAATTGATGTCGGGGTTGGTCAGGTAGGCCTTGACCAGGGCGCCGTTCATCGTCTCCGCGCCGGCGCCGCCAGCGCCTATTGTCACAACGGCGACGGTCGCAAGAAGGGCGGACCGTAAGACGCCCCGCGGCCCCCTACCGCTCCGGGCGGAACGTCGTGTCTCGCTTGCGTCCATGCCTCGATCCACCTCGCCTCACCACGCCGCCGGAGAGATGCCGCTCCCCGAAGCGCCTGAACGTCGCACGCCCGACGCCATAAACATAGCCTCTCGGCGATGTCCTGCGCAGGCGCCCCTCTCGAAATCCACAACGCCTTGTGCGGCGTCGGGACTGGCGACGGCGGCATAATAGTCGCGAGCGGCCGCAACGCCACAGAAGCTTCGCGGAACCCAACGCCGGTCCCCAATTTTTCGCCGACGCGTCGCAAAGATGAGACACTCCGGAGGCGATCGTCTGTCGCCGTGATTCCCCGGGTACGACCAGAGCTAGAATGCGAAGCTCGCCGCGGGCTGAAATCCGTCGAGCGTGTCCGCGAAGGCCTCGAACAGCGCGCGCCGACTCACCCCCGCCCCACGGCGCTCGTACAACGCCCCTTGCGGCGCGCCCATGATCGCGTCGATCCCGACCAGCCGGCCGCCCTCGGCGAGTTGGCCGAGCAGACCGTCGGGCTGAATGCGAAAGGCGCCTTCGACGACGATGACGTCGAACGGACCGAGATGAGCGGCGCCGCCCTCGAGCGGGCCCTCGATCACGGTCACGCGTTCCCGGCCGGCGAGAAGTTCGCGCGCCGCCGTAACGGCGCCGGGATCCGATTCGATCGCCACGACCTTGGCGCCCATGAAATCGAGCAGCGCCGCGCCGTAGCCCGACCCGCCGCCGACGTCGAGCGCCCTATCACCCGCCTTCACCGTCGCAGCCTGCAGCAACCGCGCGAGGGTGAGCGGCCGCAGCAGCCGACGGGTCCTCGCGCCGAGCGCCGGAGTCTCGCGATCGAGGTAGGCGAGCGGGACGTTGGACGCAGCCACGAATTGCTCGCGCGGCATGGCGAGGAAAGCCGCGAGCACCTCCTGGTCGAAGACGTCGCCGGTGCGCAACTGGCCGTTGACCATGTGCAGCCGCTGGTCAAGGTTTTGGTCGGCCGGAGAGATCGTCGCCATCGGTATTCGCCCCCGCGACGCGGACAGCAGCCGTCCGCGCTCTCAACTGAATTGGAGGCCTCGCCCGGAATCGAACCGGGGTGCAAGGATTTGCAGTCCTCTGCGTAGCCACTCCGCCACGAGGCCGGCGACGAACGGTTCCGTTCGGCCGCGACGGCGCGCGCTATAGCAAGGATTCGCGCGCCGCGGCAAGGCGATTCGCCCGGGCCGTCATGCCCAGGGCGAATGCCTGACAAGCGGCAGCGCCAAAAAGTAGGCGGCGGTCGCGATCAGGCCGGCGACGATCCAAATGGGCGGCGCCAGGTCGTCGACGATCGCCAGCGCGGCGAAGGCGAACCACGCGACGGTCACTGCGACGGTCAGGATGCGCAGCCTTACCACGCGAAGGGGATGGACGAACACGGCCGGGGCGAACATCAGCGCCGTTGCGCCCAGAAGGATCGCCGCGCTCACGACCCAGGGCGGCCGCAGGACGAAAAGATAGAGCACAAGGATGTTCCAGGTCGCCGGAAAGCCACGGAACCACAGGTCGTCGGTCTTCATTCTCGTGTCGGCGAAATAGAGCGCAGAGGCGATCACCACCACGAGGCCGATCCAGAACGAGGCCTCGGTCGGCATCAGGTCCGACCGCCACAGGGCGACCACCGGCACCAGCACATAGGTGAGAAAGTCGATCACCAGGTCGAGGACTACGCCGTCGATCGTCGCGGCGGTTTCATGAACATTCGCCGCGCGCGCAAGAGTCCCGTCGATCCCGTCGATGAACAGCGCGAGGCCCAGCCAAGCGAAACAGATGGCGAAATGCCGCTCGATGGCGGCGTAGAGCGCGAGCACCGCCACCGCGCCGCCCGAGGCGGTGAACAGATGGACGGAAAAGCCCGCCGCCTTGGCGACCCGAACGGGTTGCTTCTCGATCGACATGCCGTCCGCCCCTTCCCTGCGACAAAACGCTCCGCCGCCCCGCTCCGGCTTGACCTTGCGAGTTCCGCCTTATCAAAGTCCGGCGACGCCGTCTTCCCGTCCGACGCCCGCCGGAAGAACAGGGAGCCAACGCCCATGACCCGTCCCGCCGAACCCGCCGACCGCGTCTGCGACGTGCTCGTCGCCGGCGCCGGCCTTGCCGGACTGACCGCGGCGATCGCTTTCGCTCAAGCCGGGTTCGTCGTCGTCTGGTGCGGGACCGACGAGCGCCTCGCCCGCGGGCGCACCGTGGCGATGCTGGACCGCTCGATCGCCTATCTCGATTCGCTTGCGCTCTGGGGCGCGATCGAGCCCGAGGCGGCGCCGATGCGCGCTCTGCGCATGATCGACGACACCGGCGGGCTGTTCCCGCCGCGTCCGGTCGAGTTCACCTCAGCGGAGATCGGCCTCGAGACCTTCGGCTGGAACGTCGAGAACGACCTCATGGCCGACTCCCTGGCGCGCCGCGCCGCGCAAACCGCGGGCGTCGAGCGGATGGGCAGGGCCATTGCAGCGTACGACTTTTCCGGCGATCGGGCGGTCGCCCGGCTCGACGACGGACGCAGCGTCGCGGCCCTGCTCGTTGTCGGCGCCGACGGGCGCGCCTCGCCCGCGCGCCGCGCCGCCGGGCTTCCGGTCCACGCGCACCGCTATCCGCAGAGCGCGCTGACCGCGCTGCTCAGACACCGCCTGCCACACCGCGACTTCTCGACCGAATTCCACACCCGAGACGGGCCGTTCACCCTGGTGCCGCTGCCGCCAGGCGCAGAAGCGCCCGACCGCTCAAGCCTCGTCTGGGTGATGTCGGACGCCGAGGCGCGCCGCCGCGAGGCGCTCGACGACACGGCGCTCGCGCGCGAGATCGAGCGCCAGGCCCGCTCGATCCTCGGGGCGATGCGGCTCGAGGGCCGGCGCGGCGTCTTCCCGATGGTCCGTCAGATCGTGCCGAAGCTGACGGCGAAGCGGCTGGCGCTGATCGGCGACGCCGCCCACGCCTTCCCGCCGATCGGCGCCCAGGGACTCAATCTCGGACTGCGGGACGTCGAGGCGATCGTCGCTGCGGCTGTCGAGGCGCGCGTCGAGGGCCGTGACATCGGCGGAAGCGTCGCGCTCGGGGCTTACGAGCGGGCGCGCCGGGCCGATATCCTCACCCGCGCCGGCGTGGTCGACGGCCTCAACCGGGCGCTGCTCGCGCGCTTCGTTTCGCTCGACCTCGCCCGAGGGGCCGGCCTCGCGGCGCTCGGCGCGGTGGGGCCGCTGCGCCGCTTCGTCATGCGCGAGGGGGTTGCGCCCCGGTTCGCGCGGCCTCTCTCCCGTCCTTTGGACGGCGCCGGGCGGCTGGCCTGAGCGACCCGTGGGGCGTCCGACCGACCGGCGCCCTCGCGAGTCGGAATCCGGACTTTTCAATGGTTTGCGGCGGCTTTTCCGGGCGGGCGCCGCTACACCCGGCTTCCGTCTTCGCGGCGGGGCGCCGTTTCCCCTCGCGGCCGCCGTTAACATGCGTTAGCTTACATAGTCAATATTTTTCTCCGTCATAAATCTGCCTTAAGTCGGCCTTGTCGCGTTCCGCCTAGCGAGCCTCCGCCGCCTCGATCAACCGCGCGGCGTAACGGGCCATCTGGTCGACCTCGATATTCACGGTGTCGCCCGCCTTTCGCTCGCCCCAGGTCGTCACCTCGAGCGTGTGCGGGATGAGCAGGACTTCGAACTCGTCGCCCTCGACCGCGTTGACGGTCAGCGACGTCCCGTCCAGCGCCACCGAGCCCTTGACCGCGATGAACTTGGCGAGCGCGTGCGGGCTGCGGAAGCGGAAGTGCGCCATGCCGTCGAAGTCGCGCCGCGAAACGATTGAGGCCAGGCCGTCGACATGGCCGCTGACCATGTGGCCGCCGAGTTCGTCGCCGACCCTCAGCGACCGTTCGAGATTGACTTTTGTCCCCCTGTTCCACGAGCCCAGCGTGGTGACCGCGAGCGTCTCCGCCCCGACATCGAAGCTGAGGCGCGAACCCTCCCCGCGCGGCTCGACGGCGACCGCCGTCAGGCAGACACCGGCATTGGCGATCGAGGCGCTGACGGCGATCCCGGCCGGATCGTAGGCGCTGGCGATGGTCAGGCGGTCCCGCTCGCCTAGGCGTTCGATTTCAATCACTTCGCCGACGTCGCTGACAATTCCGGTGAACATGGGTCCTCGCCTGCGCCGCGCTTCACGTCTTGCGTCTTATCCCCGCTTCGCCGGGCGCGGCAAGGCGGCGCCCGCCGGGAGCCCCGATCACATCGGACCGAACACGCCCGTGAAGTAGCTGGCGACAAAGATCGCCGCGAGCGGCAGCCAGAAGCCGAGCATGCTGTGGGAGACCATCCGCTTTCGGTCGACGAGCGGCGCGAGGACGACGAGGTCGAGCGCCGCGACAATCAGGGTCAACACAGCGGCCCGGAACAGGGAATTGGCGTCCCGCGCGACAATCTTGTCGGCCATCGTCGCCGCGGCGGCGATCACCGGCGCCACCGCCAGCCGGACCGCCTCGGGAATCTCGCTGGGCCAGACCTCGAGGCCCATGGCGTAGACGCCCGCGCACCCGGCCCACAGGACGAGCCCGCAAACGAACAGAGCGACCCACGCCATCCCGGCCCTCCCGTCGGAATCCGCGGTTGGGGTCCCTACCCCTTCAACTGGGCGAGTATTCCGGCGATATCTCCCATACCCCAATGCTCGGCGATATGCCCATCAACGATCCGAAAAATGTCGCAGGAGGTGAACACCAGGCGTTTGCCGGTCGGCTCGATGCCGTAATAGACGCCCTCGTGCGTCCCCTCGTAAACGAAGCTCGCCGCGACGCGGTCATCCGCGGCGACGGTCGTCTGGATCGTCACCTTGAGGTCAGGCAGGGCCTTGAGCCGCGCCGCGAAGAAGGCGACCGTCGCCGCCTTCGCCGTCAGGCCCGCGGGCGGCGGAGGGGCCGCGGCGCTGACCTGATGGTTGACGTAGTCATCGGCGATGAGGTGGGCGAAGGCGTCGATGTCGTGCGCGGTGAGCGTGTCGGCGAACTTCCCTGCGATCGCGGCGTCGGCGGCGGCGACCCGGCGGGGGATGAGGGGCGCGCCCGCGCCGAGCGCGGCGCCGGCCAAAAAGGTTCTGCGTCGCATGGACCCTCCGTCGGCGGCGAAAGGCCGCAGGCGCCAGTATAGTCGGAACGCGGGGCGAGAGGGGCCGCATTCCCCACGGAATGATCGATCGTCCTGGGAATCTGGCCAAGGGACACCAAGCCGCAGGCTGCTTCATCAGCGCGTGGCCGTGCGTGACGGCGGGAATGTCGAAAGGCGACGCCATCGACGACCATGTCGCCAATCTCCTTGCGCCGCGGCGCGGGCGCGGGCGTCGGGAACTTCCAGACGGCCCGCGACGTTACATCATTCGAGAGGGGAGCGGCGGCATGGGCTTTTCGACAGCGCGCGTCTTGGACCTGACGACCACGCTTCCCGCCTTCGATGAGGCGGCCGCGCTCGCCGCCGAGCGCTCTCGGGCGCTCGACGAAAGCGGCGAACCGCCGCTCGCCGAGTTGGAAGCGCTGGCGAATACCGGCCTATTGAGCCTTCCGTTCTCGCCTTCATTCGGCGGCGCGGGGCTCGCTTTGGGCGAAGCGGCGGCGCGGACGCTGCCGACGGCGCTCCGGGTTCTTGGTCGGGCGAGTCTGCCTCTCGGTCGCCTGTACGAAGGCCACGTCAACGCAATCCGGCTCGTCGAGACCTATGGCTCCATCGCGCAGCGCGCGCGGATGGCGGACGAGGCTCGACAGGGCGCGTTGTTTGGCGTCTGGGCTGCGGACGAGAACGAGCAGGGCCTGCGGATTCGTTACGCGGACCGCGCTTTTGTCCTGGAAGGTCGGAAGATCTACTGTTCGGGCGCCGGGCTTATCTTACGGCCGGTCGTGACAGCCAGGGACGAGGCGGATCGGGTTCGGATGGCGCTGCCCCGGCTCCCGCAAGGAGAACGGCTCGATCTCTCGGGCTGGACCGCGCAAGGCATGCGCGCCTCCGTGACGGGGACGGTGACCTTCACCGGGCTCAAGGTCCACGACGAGGACATGCTCGGCGAGCCCCGGGACTATCATCGCGAGCCGGATTTTTCCGGCGGCGCCTGGCGCTTCGCCGCAGTCCAGGTCGGAGGGATGGAGGCGCTGTTCATGGGCTTGCGCGAGCATCTCTTGCGCGCCGGCCGAGGCGGCGATCCTCATCAGTCAGCAAGGGTGGCAGAATCGGCGATCGCGGTCGAGACCGCGCGTCTCTGGGTCGAGCGCGCCGCCGCTCTTTTTGAGCGGCGCGAGGCGGACGACGCGTCGCTTGTGGGCTACGTCAGTCTCGCGCGCTCGGCCGTCGAGCGAGCAGCGCTCGATCTCATCGAGCGGGTTCAGCGCTCGGTCGGCCTGCGAGCGTTTCTTCGTCCCGACCCGATCGAGCGGATCGCCCGCGACCTCGCGACCTACTTGCGCCAGCCCGGTCCGGATCGGGCGCTTGCGAACGGGGCTCAATGGGTCCTGTCGGACGGCGGCGCCGTCTTTGCGAAGCGCCAATGAACCGCGACGCTTTCTTTGCCGCGGCGGACGCGTTGCCGGCCGCTCGTCTATCCGACCTTCTCGGTGAAGGCGGGGCTGTCGTCGTGGCGCCGCACCCCGATGACGAGAGCCTTGGCTGCGGGGCGCTCCTCCGCGAGGCGGTCGCGGCCGGCCGGCCGGTGCGCATCGTCTTTGTCAGCGACGGAACAGGATCGCACCCGAACTCGCAGGGCTATCCCGCAGACCGCCTGCGCGCGCTGCGTGAGGGAGAGGCGCAGGCCGCGATGGCGGCCCTCGGCGTTTCCTCGTCGCAGATCGAGTTCCTGCGCCTTCCGGACCGCGCCGTCCCCTCATCCGGCGACGAGGCCGAGCGCGCCTCCGTTGCGATCGCAAACGCGGCTGCAAAAGCGCGCGCGGGGGTGATTTTCGTAACCTGGCGCCACGATGCGCATGGCGACCATCAGGCCGCTTACGCCATCGCGCGCCTGGCCCAACGCCGGCGCAGCGCAAGGCTCTTCGAATATTCGATCTGGGGACGCGGCGCCGAGCTCGACCGCGAGCCGGAGGGCCCGCCGCTCGGCTGGCGCCTGCCGTCAAGCAAGCATCGAGAGCGCAAGCGCGCCGCGATCCTCAGCCATCGCTCTCAGGTTTCCCGCCTCATCGACGACGATCCCGAAGGCTTCCTGCTTCCGCGCGCGATGATCGAGGACATCCTCGCTCGCGACGAACTGTTCCTCGAGATGGACCCGTGACGACGGTTTCGCTCGGGCGCGCCTATTTCGAGGACCTCTATGCGAGCGACGCCGATCCCTGGCGCTTCGCAACGAGCGGGTACGAACGGGAGAAATACGACGCAACTCTCGCGGCGCTTCCGAAGGCGCGCTATGCGAGCGGACTCGAAATCGGCTGCTCGATCGGCATCCTCACGCGCCGGCTGGCCGCCCGGTGCGATCGCCTCCTTGCAACGGACATCGCGGAAGAACCGCTGCGCGAAGCTCGCCGTCGCTCGGCCGACGCGCCATGGGTTGAATTCGACCGCAGCGCCGCGCCCAGCGAGTGGCCGGAGGGGACGTTCGACCTCATCGTCCTCTCCGAAGTCGTCTACTACCTGAGTCCCGCGGACGTGGACCGATCGGCGGAGCGCATTCTCTGTTCGCTCGCCCCGGGGGGCGATCTCGTGCTGGTTCATTGGACAGGAGAGACAAATTATCCGCTGTTTGCCTCCCGTGTTCCGCCTGGTGTCGCGGACCTTGCGAAACGCCTGTCAGGCTTCGAAATTGTGGATGAAATCAGCCGGCGGATTCGGTCCCCACACGTAGAACGAATCTTCCGGAGGATGGTCCGCCGCCGGCCAGTCCGCGTCGTGCGGGACAAAATCGATGTCGGCGGAGTATTCGCAGAAAGAGCCCCACGGATCCCGCACGTAGTGGAAGAAGTTCGACCCGAGCACATGGCGGCCGAGACCCCAGCCCTTGTCGTATCCTTTGCCGAGCATGTGCATCGCCCCGAGGCCGATCTCGTCGATGCTGCCGACGTCCCAGCTCAGGTGGTGCATGCCGGGAGCATTCGATTTGCCGAGCGCGATCATGTGATGATCGCTGCCGTGGATGCCGTGCATGAAGGCGATTCCGTCGCTCGAGTGGTCTGACAGGCGAAGCCCAAGCACGAGCGAGTAGAAGTCGATCGCTTTCCTCACGTTCGTCGTGAACAACAGCATGTGCGCGAGACGGCGTGGATGCGTGCGCTTGACGGCGCTGCGATTGGGCGCGCCCCTCTGGGCCGGGCTCGCCGAGGACTGGACGAACTGGCTCTTCTCACTGGGCGATGTTTTCGGCGCGACCGCGATTTCGACCAGATTGCCGTCATGGTCGTGAAACCACAGCCCATTCGACTCCACGCCTGACGGCGGATCGACGCGCTTGACGTCATGCGCCTGCAGCCGCTCGGCGAAGCGATCGAGATCATCCTCGAATGCGCCGAACGAGATGTACTGGTGCTTCTTGCGCGGGCCTTCGCCGATCGTGCCCCAGACGTGCGGGTTGCCTTTCGTCGCGAGCGTCAAGGCGGACCCGCGCTCGCCGACATCGAGCCCGAACTCGACATAGAAAGTCTTGGCGACGGCCGGATCCGGGACCACGAAATGAAAATGATCGAGCGAATGCACGCCGAGCGCGCCAGGCCTGCGCGTGGCCTTCACGAAACCCTGAATTGCGGTCATGCGTCTCCTCCTCCTTCTGGTTTTGTTGGTCTCGCGCCGCCTGGAACAGCGACCGCGGAATTTGGCATCGCGACACGGACTTTTTCGGCCAGCCGGTCAGGCCGCCGCTTTCTCGGTGAACTGCAACATTTCGGGCTGGGCTTCGGAACGTCCGTGGAGGGGCGGGCTTTGGCTGAGGCTGTCGCCCGAGGGAAAGCCGCGACCTCTTGATCCGCACCCTGTCGCCGCCGCTCCTGGCGTCCGCTCAGACGACCTTCTGCCGCTGCGAGCCGAGGACGCCGCCGTCGAGTTCGACGACATCGCCGCGCTTCAGAAACTGGGGCGGCTTCATGCCGAGGCCGACGCCTTCCGGTGTGCCCGTGATCACCACGTCGCCCGGCAGGAGCGTCATGAACTGGCTCAGGTGCGAAAGGATCTCCGCCACAGTGAAGATCATGTCGCCGGTGCTGCTCTTCTGCCGGACGGCGCCGTTGACGGCGAGCGTCAACGGAATCGCTTGCGGATCGGGGATCTCATCCGCCGTCACGAGCCATGGGCCGAGCGGCCCGAACGTGTCGAAGCTCTTGCCCTTGACCCACTGGCCGCTGCGGTTCGCCTGCCACTCGCGCTCGGACACGTCGTTGGCGAGGCAATAGCCGGCGATGTGCGAGAGCGCGCTCTCCTTGCTCACGCGCTGGGCCTTCGTCCCGACGACAAAGGCGAGTTCGACCTCCCAATCCATCTTTTCCGAGCGTTCGGGCCAGTTGAGGTCGTCGTTCGGGCCCTGGATGCAGGTGATCGCCTTGTTGAACACGACCGGATCCTTCGGGATCCGCATGCCGGCCTCGGCCGCATGCTTGCGGTAGTTCAGACCGATCGCGACGAACTGGCGAACTCCCCCGACCGGCGCGCCAATGCGCGTCCCATCCGCCACCGCCGGCAGTTTCTCGATATCGATCGCCGCGATCGCGCGAAGCTTCTCGGGCGAGAGCCAGTCCGGGGTGATGTCGGGGACGAGCCACGAGAGGTCTCTCTTGACGCCGCGCGCATCCAAAGCGCCCGCCCGTTCGGCGCCGACCGCTCCGTGCCGGAATAGCTTCATCGTTTCCTCCGCCTGATAAGCCGCGGCTGGCGCAGCAATAGAACCTTTTTTCGTCGATAGCACGAGATTTTTCGATTGAAAATATATTTTTTGCGTGGTAGCAAACTTTTGTGAAATCGCCTCAAGGAGGACGGTGAGAGCCGGTTTTTTGCGCGCGCCGTGATGCGAAGGACGCCATGAGGGGGCGGACCAGACGATGAGCAACAAGACCCAATCGGACCGCATGTTCGAGACGCTTCGAGGCGACATCCTCGCCTGCCGAATTCTTCCGGGAAGCAAACTGCGTATCAACGACATCGCCGAGACCTCGGAAGTCAGTCTGGGCGCCGTGCGGGAGGCGCTCTCGAGGCTTGGCGCGGAAGGCCTCGTGATCGCGGAGTCCCAGAAGGGCTATCGCGCGGCGCCGCTGTCGGTCGAGGATCTCCGGGATCTCACCGAGGCGCGCGTTGAGATCGAGCAGATCGCATTGGCGCGATCGATTGCGCACGGCGATCTCGACTGGGAGACCAATCTCGTCGCCGCGTGGCATCGGCTTTCGAGGATTTCGGAGCGCGTCGAGGGCGAAACATCGGATCAATGGGCGCTTGCGCACGGCGCATTCCATGAAGCGCTGGTCAAAGCTTGCGGCTCGGCAAAGCTTCTCCAGATCCGTTCCCCGCTCTATCAGCAGACGGAACGCTATCGACGCTATTCCGGCGTGGTCGGCCGCGACCGCAACGTGTCCGCGGAGCATAAGCGAATCTTCGACGCCGCCATTGCGCGCGACAGCGCCGCGGCGACGGACGCGATCGCCAAGCACCTGCGACTCACCGCCGAAATCATTACAAACGCCCTCAAGCTCGAAGAACGAAACGACGAGGGAAGGCGGAAGAGAGCCGGCTGAGCGCGGGATGCCCCGCTAAAGGCGGCGCGCCCTCTCGCCCTTTGCACCGATCTGCAGCTGGACAGCCCCGAGCGCGGCAGGGCAAGCCCGACGATACGTCCGCCGCCGTCAATTCGGTCGCGCTTCAGCGCGTGCCGGATTTCGAGCTGCATGACCGGCGCGCCCGTCAGCTCCGCGGTGAGGCCGGTTCCCCGCAGTCCTCGGCCATTGTCTGGCGGACGTCGCTCACGATCTTTTCCAGCCCGCCGCCGTCGAACACCGTGGGTTCGAGCGATAGCACGACGAGCGCGAGTCGGCCGTCGGCCCGCGATCCGGGGATCAGCAACTCCCGACCTGTCGGCTGGCCCGTCGGATTGTGACGGACGCCAAGCAGATCGCCTCCAACAAAGATCAGTGCGAGACCGATCGCACATCGGGAGAGGGCTGCGAGGCGTAGTATTGCGCCGCCTCTTCGATTTCCTCCGGCGTCATCCGCCGCGCGACATTGCGCATCTGCTCACTGATATCGTTCCGCCTTTCGCCCGAAGCGAAGGCCTGAAGCTGGGACTTGATGTAGACAGCCGACTGCCCCTCGAGCCACGGACTTCCCGCCTTGTTGTCCAGGGCGCCGTGGCACGCGCCGCAGGGCGCGATATTGCGCAGGGGCGCACCGTTGATGACGATGCGCGGCGCGGGAAGAAGCCCAGCCGGATGATAGGCCGGCAGGCGCGGCAGATACGCGTAATAGGAGGCCAGATCGATCATGTCCTGGCCGGAGAGGCGGAGCGCGAATGGCGTCATGATGGCGTTGACGCGCGCGCCCATCTGAAAATCCTCGAGTTGCTTATAGATCACAGCCGGGTATTGGCCCGCGAGATTGGGCGAATCGGCGCGGCTGACGCCCGTAGGGCCGTGACAGATCGCGCATTGCTGGGCGAGCGTCGCGCCGCGACCGATCGAATCGGCGTCGGCGCCGCGCAGCATGTCGGGCGTCATCACGGCAGGCGAGATTTTGAAGTCCGGTTCGATTGGCTTCTGGCTTGTCGGCTCGCGCACGACGCCTGCCGCACTGCAGATCGCATCCCATAAACCCGACGCCCTCGCGTTCGTCTGCTCCAACGGGAGCACTACGAGCCCCAAGATCGTCGCGCCCACGAAG
>NZ_JBKQOT010000376.1:0-9568 GCF_052145395.1 Roseiarcus sp. | reverse complement strand
GCCGTGGCGAAAACGGCCTCCGGATAGATCTGGACCGCCTCCTCGAGCGCCCGCCGCTCGTAGCGGCGGTAGGCGTTCTGGCCGTAGAGGCCGAGGATTTCCGCGGTGGTGCAGCCCGCCATCTTCTCGATCTCGCGGGTGAGCTCGATGAACGGAAAATCGAGGTCCTCCGCCAGCATGCCGCCAAGCGTCGATTTGCCGGCGCCCCGGAGGCCGATGAGGGCGATCCGCGGCGACCGCGCGCGCCCTCCGGCCGCATCAGCGCCCGTGCCCAGCAGCTCGCCGACGGCAACGCGCACGCGCCTAAGGGTCGCCTCGTCGCGATTTTCCAGCATCTCGCGCAACAGCAGCCATTCCGGCGACTGGGTGGTGACGTCGCCGAGCAGCTCCGCGAACGAGCAATGGAGCGCGCGGGTGACCTGCAGCAAAACCAACACGGAGGCGTTGCCGACGCCGTATTCGAGATTGGCGAGGTGCCGCTCGGAGACTTCGGTCGCCGCTGCGAGCGCCTTGCGGGTCATGCCGCGCCGCGCCCGTAACGCCCGCACCCGCTCGCCGAGGGCGATCAAAAAGGGGTCCTTGCGCTCGCCCTCGCCCTCGCCGCGCCCCGCGGGCGGCTCGAGCGCCGCAACCTCTCCCGATGGCACTATAGTGCTTGACATGAATGGTGCACGCCCATATCCAGTTAGGTAGGCATGATATTGCATCACCCCGAACGCGGGCAAGCCCGCCCCTGTGACACGATGTCCCCGACCTCCTTGACCCCGGAAACCCTGCGAGCGACGATCGCCGACCTCGCCGCAAAAATCGCCGGCCGCCCCCTCGACGGCGACCTCGATGGCTGGCTCAACCGCGAGCACGGACCCGGCTCGGCGATCTACGAGACACTGAAGGCCCATTGCGCAGCCGGCGCGGCGGAGGGTTGGCTCTGCAACCGAGAGGCCGGAGGAATCCGCTACGGACGCATCCTCAAGCCCGCACCGGACCTCTCCGGCTTCTCGGTCGACGTGGTCGACATGACGAACGTCGCCGGTCCGCATCACGTCCATCCGAACGGCGAGATCGACTGCGTCATGCCGGTCGAGGGCGAGGCGCTGTTCGACGGCCGCGGCGCCGGCTGGGTCGTCTATCCCCCCGGCAGCGCCCATGAGCCGACGGTGAGCGAAGGGCGCGCTTATGTGCTTTATCTGTTGCCCGAGGGCAGAGTTCAGTTCACCTGAATCTCCGAGGCGAAAGACCGGGAGGAGACGATGAGCGCGAGCGTCGAGGCGCCGCCGGAGGCGTTCAATTTCGCCCGGCATATGCTGGAAGCCAACGCCGGCCGTCCCGACAAGGTCGCCTTCATCGACGACGAGCGGCGGCTCACCTACCGTGAGCTCGACGAGCGCGTCCGCCGCTTCGCCGGGGCGCTGAGGGACGCCGGTGTCAAGCGCGAGGAGCGGGTGCTCATTCTGATGCTCGACGGCTGCGACTGGCCGGTCGCCTTCCTCGGGGCGATTCTCGCCGGCGCCGTGCCGGTCGCGGTCAACACGCTGCTCACCGCCGACGATTACGCCTACATGCTCGAGCACGCGCGCGCGCAAGCCGCGATCGTCAGCGGCGCGGTGAAGCCGGCGCTGAAAGCCGCGCTCACCAAGTCCGACCACGAGGTCCACAAGGTCGTCGTCTCGCGTCCGACCCAGCCGCTCGAATTCGGCGAGGTCGAGTTCGAGGCCTTTCTCGATCGCCACGCGCCGCTCGCGCGGGTCCCCCGGACCCATGCCGACGATCCGGCCTTCTGGCTCTATTCGTCGGGCTCGACCGGCCGCCCCAAGGGCGCGGTCCATTCCCACGCCAACCCCTATTGGACCGCCGAACTCTACGGCAAGACGATCCTCAATCTGCGCGAGGACGACGTCTGCTTCTCGGCGGCGAAGCTCTTTTTCGCCTACGGGCTCGGCAATGCGCTGACCTTTCCCTTGTCCGTCGGAGCGACGGTCCTGCTCATGGGCGAGCGGCCGACGCCGGACGCCGTGTTCCGACGCTGGCGCGGCGAGGTCGGGAACGTCAGGCCCACGGTCTTTTATGGCGCGCCGACCGGCTTCGCCGGCATACTCGCGGCGCCCGGCCTGCCGAAGCGCGAAGAGGTCGCGCTGCGGCTCGTCTCCTCGGCGGGCGAGGCCCTGCCGGCCGAGATCGGCGAGCGCTTCCGGCGGCATTTCGGCGTCGATATCATCGACGGCATCGGCTCGACCGAGATGCTGCACATCTTCATCTCCAACCGGCCAGACAAGGTGCGCTACGGCACGACCGGCTGGCCGGTGCCGGGCTACGACATCGAACTGCGCGGCGAAGGCGGGGGGCCGGTCCCGGACGGCGAGCCCGGCGACCTCTACATCCACGGACCGTCCGCCGCGCTCATGTACTGGGGCAATCGCGAGAAGACGCGCGAGACCTTCCAGGGCGGCTGGACCAAGGCCGGCGACAAATACGTCCGCAATGCCGACGGCTCCTTGACCTACGCCGGCCGCACGGACGACATGCTCAAGGTCAGCGGCGTGTACGTGAGCCCGTTCGAGGTCGAGGCGACCCTCGTCCAGCACCCCGCGGTGCTGGAAGCCGCGGTGATCGGCGTGCCCGACGCCGAAGGGCTGACCAAGACCAAGGCGTTCGTGGTGCTGAGGCCGGGCGAACACGCCGACGACGCCGAGCTGAAAACCTTCGTCAAGGACCGGCTGGCGCCTTACAAATACCCGCGCGCGATCGAGTTCGTGGCGGAACTGCCGAAGACGGCGACCGGCAAGATCCAGCGCTTCCGCTTGAGAGAGATGGAGCGCGCCCGCATATGAGCGAACCCGCTGTTCCCCGCCCCGCTTCGACCATCCTCTTGTTGCGCGACGGCCCGGCCGGGCTCGAGACCTTCATGGTCGTGCGCCATCACGAGATCGACTTCGCCTCGGGCGCGCTAGTCTTCCCGGGCGGCCGAATGGAGACGGCGGACGAGGCGCTCGCCCGAACCGTCGCGCCGGACGACCCGCTCGCTTCCTTCAAGGTCGCGGCCATCCGCGAGGCGTTCGAGGAATGCGGCGTGCTTCTGGCGGGGGCGGAGGGCGAAGACAGCTTCGTCCCGGCCGCGCGTGCGGCCGCGCTCGACCGCGCGGCGCCCTTCGCGGACCTGATGGCGCGCGAAAAACTCGCGCCCACGCTCGACGCGCTCGTCCCCTTCGCCCACTGGATCACGCCGGACTTTGTGGCGAAGCGCTTCGACACGCATTTTTTTCTGGCGCTCGCGCCCTCCGACCAGGCGCTCGCCCATGACGGCCGCGAGGCGGTCGACTCGGTCTGGATTTCCCCGCGCGAGGCGCTGGCCGAGCACGGCAAGCGCTACAAGCTTCTTTTCCCGACCTTCCGCAATTTGTGGAAGCTCTCGGCCCACGCCGACGCGTCTTCCGCGCTCGCCGCCGCCCGAGCGGCCCCCGTCGTGACCGTGCAGCCGGAAAAGATTACCGTCGACGGCGGCCCCGGCCTGAAGATTCCGGCCGAGGCCGGATACGGCGGCGAGGCGTTCTCGGTCGTCGGATTGCTCTGATCGCTTTGGCCGCTCCGTCGCCGGGCTCGTCTTTTCCGAGTCGGTTTTCAGCCTTTTCAAGGACTTGCAGCGACTTTTCCGAGCCGATGATTCTCTGGCGGCGGGACTGGGCCGGATCGCGGAGCTTGGCGCCGTCCGACGGCCGATCCATGCAGTCTTGGCGCCGCACGACCGATTTCAAAGCCTTAGGCGCCTTCTTCTGTCACTTTCATAGGGCGGGGTCAGCGACCGCATCCGACAACATGCGCGGCATGAAGGGCGTCTGCGCAAGACGGGCCCCGGCGCTGGCTTCGCCGCCCTGGCGAGGCGCGTCAGTTTTCGCGCTTTCAAACAGCAAGGCGGCGTTTCTTGTCTAACTTCCAACTCACCGCCAACTTTGGAAGCGTACCATATATTCCGATAATTAGAAAAATTTTCTTGGCGCTCTTGACTTATCAGATCGATGGACCGCGCCTCACCCGAGCCCACCTTTCTCCCGGAGGAAGACGATCACGTCATCGACCCCCTCCCCTGTCTTCATGTTGGTCATCACGAACGGCCGCGTCTTGCGCTGGGTCTTGGCGTCGCGGGCCATCACGTCGAGGTTGGCGCCGACGTAAGGGGCGAGGTCGGTCTTGTTGATGACGAGCAGGTCCGAGCGGGTGATGCCCGGCCCCCCTTTGCGCGGGATTTTTTCGCCGCCCGACACGTCGATGACATAGATGGTCAAGTCGGCGAGTTCGGGCGAGAAGGTAGCGGCGAGGTTGTCGCCGCCCGATTCGATCAGAATCACGTCGAGGTCCGGGAAGCGCTTGCGCATGTCGGCGACGGCCGCGAGGTTGATCGAGGCGTCCTCGCGGATGGCGGTGTGCGGGCAGCCTCCCGTCTCGACGCCCATGATGCGCTCGGGGGGCAGTGCGCCGGCCTCGACCAGAATGCGCGCGTCCTCCTTCGTGTAGATGTCGTTGGTGATCGCGGCGACGTCGAGCTTGTCCCTGAGCCGCTTGCACAGCTGCTCCATCAGCGCCGTCTTGCCGGAGCCGACCGGCCCGCCGACGCCGACGCGGAGGGGTTGCTTTGGGGAGGTCATGTGCGGTCCGTTCGATCCCAGTGTGCGAATCTCATCCAAACCATCGCCCGCCAAGAAACAAGCGCGTTTCGGCTGCGTCGGCGTTTGCCCGGAGTAGTCCGGAGCTGCGGACGCTTGCTTGCGCGCCCCTGTCAATCTGATACGCTCGCCCCGCTGGTCCGTCGAAAACATCCATAGCCGAGAAGGGCCGCTTCATAAACGGGCCAGGAAGCGTTCGGGTCGGGTTTGGATGTCGCCAGGCGCTAAGCGCCGACCCGTCCGCCAGAGAGGGATTCGGCCATGGCGAAGGACCACGAACACGACCACGAGCGCCACGAACACGAGGACCCCGAGCGCCACGGCCCGCGGCCGGCGCCGGGCGAGATCGGCGATCTCCTCAGGACGCTGATCGAAGTTCAAGTGGCCAACAACGAAATGCTCGCCGGCCTCACCCGCAAGCTCGACCGGGCGATCTGCGTTCTCGAACACATTTCCCGCAACACCTGCGAGACGCTGAACGAGGTCGCCGCGCTCGCGGACTGCAAGGAGCCTTGCGAGCCCTGCGAACCTTGCGCCCCGCCGGAGGCGACCTGCTGCGGCAAGCCGCCGGCGGAAGGCCCGAAACCCTGTCCGCCGCCGGAGAAACACGAGCCGCCGTGCAAGTACGAACCCTGCGAACCGGGTGAAGAAGCCGGCGGATCGGACGTTTCGAAACCCGGCAGCGCGCCGCCCCAGCGCACCTTCGGCGCGCCCTATCCGCCCGTCGTCAGACCCGAAAACCCCACGATTCGAGCGAACGGCTTCCGGGCGCCCAGAATCCCACGAGGCCCGTTTCGCGGATTTTTGACGCCGGGCGCCGTCCACGCGCCGCTGAATTTCTCCTCAGGGGGCGCCGGCGGCGCAGGGGGCGACGACCCGGTCGTGTTCGGCGTCTACACCAACTCCGGCAGCGTCGCGTCTCCGCAATCGACGGTGGCCGCCGATATCAGCGGCGCCCAGAGCGGCAATATCGTGCTCGCCACCGGGAACTGGTACATTCTCTATTCCTTCGATGGCGGCGGCACCTTCACGACCCTCGACCCGACGACCGTCTTCGACAACACGGCCGACGGCGGCTTCTGTTGCGACCAGATCGTCCAGTATGTTCCGAGCATCGACCGCTTCATCTGGCTCATGCAGTTCAACCCGGGCGCCGACGGCAAGAACCGCCTGCGCGTGGCCTCCGCCAGTCCCGAGAGCGTGCACAGCAGCAAATGCACGTCCTGGACCTACTGGGACCTAACCTCGGACGCCCTTGGCATCGTCACGACCGCGGCCGACGCGAAGAACGGAATCCACAACCTCGACTACCCGAACATCTCCGTTGGGACGAACTATCTTTACATTAGTGTCGACAATTGGTCGGCCGGGCGGATCGTCGTGCGTATCTCCCTGTCCGACATCTCCGCCGGGGGCACGATCAATTTCCGTTACACCGACTGGTCGAACGGAGGCGTCGCCTACGGGAGTCACGTCACGCAAAACACCGGCGACGAGGCTTACTGGGCTGGCAACAAGAACAACAGCACTTTGACGGTCTTCAACTGGAACGAGAACTCGACGTCCTACTCGTGGCGGGACGTCGGCGTGAACAACTGGCCGAACGGAACCTTGAGTTCGACCGGCGCCAGCGGCGCGGACTGGCTGACCAAGGCGTCGAGCTTCCCGAATGCCGGCGTTATCGGGGCCACACGGCGCAACAATGAAATCTGGTTCGCCTGGATGGCCAGTTCCGGGACCGGCGCGCCCGGCGGATTCAACTTCCCGAACGCGAACGTCCAGGTCGTCAAGATCGATCCCACCAACAATTACCAGCGCATCGACCAATTCCCGATCTGGAACAACGACTACGCCTTCGCCTACCCTGCGCTGGCGACCAACAGCCAAGGCGAGGTCGGCATCGCGCTCGCCTGGGGTGGCAAAACTTTTGACGCCAACAGCGCCGTCGGCATCCTCGGCGACTTCGTCGTCTGGTACCCCGAGGCCAGCACCTTCTCGACGACGCGTTGGGGCGACTTCGTCACGGCGCGGCAGGCCAGTCCTCAGACAGGGCTGTTCGCCGGCTTCGCCTACGCGATCCTCAAGGACACGACCACCACCGCCGGCTACCGTTTCGACCCCTACTACCTGTTGTTCGGCCGCAACTCGATCATCAACCCCGGCGGGGGCGCCAATCCCAAGTAAGCCAAAGGGCCGGTCGCAGCCGGCCCGACACGCCGCACAACGGGTCAAGAGAAGGAGGGTTTGCGACGCCGCGGCCCGATCGGGGCCGCGCCCGGCCGCGTCAGCTCTTCGCCGGGGCGCCGCTGAGACGACGAAGCCGCCGCCATTCCATCCGCGCGATAAAGATCGCGACGAGGGCGAGCGCGCCGCTCGCCGCGACGATCGCCCATTCATCCTCGCCTGACCCTCGATCGGGGTCGGCGCCGAAGACCAGCTCGATCCAATCCGGCCACAGCAAGGTCACGGCGAAGATTGCGGCGAAAACGGCGGCCAGCGCTAATTCCAGTGTCAGGCACGTTTTGGGTGACATGGACGCCCCAATTTTTTCCACTTCTCGCGGCCGCCCCCGGTCCACCCGGGATCATCGCGCGACAACGGAAGGTAGGCGCCAATGTCGAGAGCTGTCAATGACGCGCATCTGCCGACCGCAACACGCACGGCTCCGGCAACCCTCCTCGATCGGCCGAGGCGATCGGCGGCAGACGCTACGCGCTCACGACCGGAACAACCGCGAATATTGCGTCTCGTGGCGCATCGAGGCGATATCGGCGCGGAAGGCGCACGAACCCAAGTCGGCGACGGTCGAGCTCGCCGCCTCGCGGGCGAGGGCGCGGAGGCGCGGAATGAGCGTCGCCTGGATTTTTTGGCCGTCGGTCTGGCCGATCGGCCCAAGGCGCACCACCGCCGAGACGGCCGCCGCGACCTGCGCCAGCACGAAGGCCTGAAGGCTCGCCTCGAGCGGCAGGCCGTGACCAGCGGCGGCCGCAGCGACGGCGACCGGATAGGCGACGCGCTCCGCCTCGGCGAGCCGCCGCAACGGCTCGCAATCCCACGCGTTGCGGGCGGCGGCGACGAACGCCGCGCCCTGCGCCGTCGTCTCGAGCCGCCGCTCGGCCGAACCCGCGAGCGCAATCGCGAGGTCGTTCGTCTCGACAAGGGCTTCCCAGTCCTCCGCCTCGGCGACGCGAAAGCTTTCCGCGAACAAGACCGCGTCTGCGCGCGGCGCGCCGAAGGTCAAGAGTTCGACCAGCCAGCCGCCGAGCGAGCGCGCGTCGCGCACGTCGCCGTTTTCCACCGCCCATTCGAGGCCCTGCGAATAGGCGAAAGAACCGACCGGGAAGGCCGGCGACAGCCACAGCATGAGCGGCAGGAGGGACGCCTCAATGTCGGCGGGGGCGGACGGGCTAGAGCAAGGCACCATCGGGGCGATCCGGCTCGACGGGGGCGATCTCGTCCCCCCTTGTGGGGGAGGTTGGGAGGGGGGTCGCGCCACACCTTTCCGTTCTTGCAGTCGTAGAGGGCGTCTGCACGCGACCAAAGGCCGGCGCGACCCCCCACCCCGACCCGCCCCCACAAGTGGGGCGGCGGCGCCGCCGCCCGAACGCGAGTTCGCTCAAACCGCTCTTGTCAATGGCCATGGTCATGGGAATGGTCGTGGCCGTGATCTTGGTCGGGATGATCGCAAGCGCCATGATCGTGGTCGTGATCATGACGAGTGTGGTCGTGGCCGCGCCCGCGCCCCTGACCATGATGAGCGTGATCGTGACCATGATTATGCGCATGATCGTGAGCGTCATGCCCGTCAGCGTGCGCGTCCGCCTGCACATAGGCGCCGCCTTCCGGGTTGAACGGCGCATCGACTGGGATGACGCGCGCCCCGAGGCCCTTGGCCATGTCCTCGATGACGGGATCGCGGCGGATGCGCAAAGCTTTCGGGGTCATCTCGGTCGGCAGATGGCGGTTGCCGAGATGCCAGGCGACGCGCATGAGCGCGAGCGTGTCGGCGGCCTTGATCTCGGCGAGCGGTTCGGGCGAGGCGACCACTTCGACGATGCGGCCGTCCTCGAGCCTCAGGCCGTCGCCGCCGCGCAGCATCGCGGCATCGGGGAGGTCGAGCAGGAAGGCGAAACCGCCGACCCCGGTCATGACGAGGCGGCGGCGGTAGCGCTCGTCGAACTCCAGCACGACGCTGTCGACGGGCGTTCCCATCCAATGCCCCGCCGGAAGCACCTTGTCCGCCCGCAGCATCACCGTTCCTTCCCCTCCGCTCCGCGCCCGCCAGCATGGACGAGGCGCCGCGCAAACGCCAGCCGGCCTGTAAGCCGGGTTCTGTATGGCCGGGGCTTGCACCCCGACGTGACGGCCATTCCTCTGGGACGCCCGTCGCCGGGCGCCTCAAGCAACCAACCCGAGCGACCGGGCCAACGGACAAGGCCCCGCGGCGAACGCGCCGCGCGTCGCTCCTATTCGGTCTTGCTCCCGGCGGGGCTTGCCGTGCCGCTGGCGTTGCCGCCCGCGCGGTGCGCTCTTACCGCACCCTTTCACCCTTGCCGTACGCTTTAAGCCTAGCGGCCTCGCGATCCGGCGGTTTGCTTTCTGTGGCGCTTTCCCTGGGGTCGCCCCCGCCGGACATTATCCGGCGCCGCATCCGTATGGAGCCCGGACTTTCCTCCGCCCCTTCGACAGGCTGAGGGCGGCGGCCGTCCGGCCGACTGGCGGATGAGGCATATGTGGCCGGGGCGGCGGCGGTCAAGCATTAATCGGACGCGGCGGATGGAAAACGCGCCGGGGCCTCGGACCGGGGGAACCAACGGCATGACTCGTTCATTGAAGCTTCACTCGAATTATGGAAGTGTGGCGGCAGCGGCAGGTGAGCGCTCCGGCGCCGCGCTCCGACTTTTGGGCGATAG
>NZ_JBKQOT010000375.1:0-3871 GCF_052145395.1 Roseiarcus sp. | reverse complement strand
CCTCGAAGCCCTCGCCACCTTCACCATCCCGCCCCACCTCCTCTCGGTCCAAAAAATCGAATGAGAACCAAGCCACAGGGCACTTTTAGAATCGCTGGCGCAGCTCGCGTGCTTGATGACGCGAGTTTCGCGAGAAGCTGCTCTCGGATGTCGAGACCGTCTCTCGATTTCTCAACCATCAGGAAAAGGCCGCCCCCGCTGCGCTCCCAAAGTTCGCCGACGGCGCGCTTCTCGTCCGTTTCGGGGCTTATGGCGTCACGCTCGCCCTTATACTCGACGACGAAAATTCGCCCGTCCTTGAGCTTGGCGACAAAATCGGGATAGAACTTTTCCGTCGCGCGCGGGAGATAAAAGGCGTCACGATGGCGCGCGACGTTGCGGACCCAGAAATCCACCTGAGGCAAGCTGTCGATGCATTCAGCGCACTGTGGCTCCTCGCCGTCGATCTTGCCGCTGAGAGCGGGTACGTTGTTCTCTCCTAAGTAGTGTCTCCGAAAACGATAGCGGCCTCCGGGCGGCTGCTTGCGAACGTCGGAAAACATGTTTGCGTGAAAGCGAAATCCGTTCTCGGCGGACACCGACACGATCGCACCAGGATCGAACAGATAGCGCTGGTAGCCCTTCTTGCGGGCCTCGTCGCGCGCAGCGCTGACTTTCTCGGCCAGCTTGCGCGCCAATACGTATTTGACGCGCCATAACGTGCCGATGCCCAACCCACGCTGGACGACCAGATGCGTAAGCGCATCCTGAACCCATCTCAGCATTTGCGTGGTGGGAATATCGGGTTGCCGGATCTCTCTATCGAGCCAGACCGAGAGGTTAACACGGTCCCAGCCTTCGACCGGCGCATCGAGAATGAGGCGATCCTGTTCGCTGAGCACTGAGTATCGAATGGCTCGGCCGTCCAGATCGATCTCGAACTCGACCGCGGTTTCCCGCACGTCGAATTCCTGCGGCGTAAGCAGGGCCCGGTAGTCGAGCGGCGACCAGTCGAATGTCTCGAAAAACTCATCGGCAAACACGAGTTCGCCCTGCACAACGATCATGAGGCGGGGCGCGATGAAGGCGTGGCCTCTCTGCGCGGGGGACAACGCTCGCTCGCGCTCGTACCGATAGGTTCGTGCCGCCGCCGCGAAGCCCGAGCGTTCATGCGCCGGCAGCGCCCGGCTGATGATGTTTTCGTGCTCCTCGCTGAGCGGACCAGCGATGCAGATAGCCGTCCTGCCGTCAGCGGTCGGCTCGAACTGCACGGCGCCGCCGATCTCCGTCAGCAGGTCAATCGCGACCTCCCGCGCGAGACTGACCGTATGTCGCAGTTCGGGTTCAGGCCGAGAACGCTGTACAAAGAGTCCATCGTCAAACCCCCTTGCACAGTTTCAATGTTCTCGGCGGCTTCGGTGTCGTCGAAGCCCATGAGAACGAGCTTGTCGACCAACGCTTTTGCGGTAGTCGCGAACTCGGTTTCCGAGACATGCGCATACGCCTTGTTCAACTCGGGCGCGTCGCGGCGCTTCGCGTATGGCATGCGTAAAACACGGCCGAGTAACTGCTCGACCGCCGTTGCGCTGCGAATGTTCGACACCGAACAGAACACGTAGGCGAAAGAGCAATCCCATCCCTCTTTGAGCGCCTCGACCGTGATCACATACTCGATCTTCGTCGCAGGATCGAAGAGGTTGAGTCCGTCGAGATCGCGCTGATCGCCGGTCGCGACCGCGATGGTCGCCTCGGGAACACTCTCGTTCTCGGTCAGATGTTTCTTGAGGACATCGACTCTGACCTCTTCATCCTTCGGCTGCGCCTGAAAGAGGACAATGGGCCGAATGTACGCCTGCTGATCGGCGGCCGCCTTCGCGGCGAGGTTGGCGCGGGTGGCGATGGCTGCGGTAACGGCTGCCTGCCACGTCCTGTGCTCGGCCAGGACGATCGGGAGTTTGATCATCTCCTCGCGTTTCAGTTCCTCCGCTCGCACGTTGTATAGGATGTTCGACTGGAGCTGCGGCGTCGCAGTGAACTCAATGATCGCGGCCGGGTTGACGCGGGCCTGCATTTCGCGCGTAAGGCCCGTCATAGCATTGTGCGCTTCGTCCACGATCATCAGCGGACGATGCACATGCATCAGGTTCGCGAACGAGAACTTGATCTTCGTCGCGCCGCCCTTTTCGTAGGCTTCCAGACCCGGCCGGTTGTCCGGTATCCCTGTGAAGTGGGGCTCCAGTTCCTCGTTATGTGCATAGACCTTCCGGCCTTCCGTCTTGTCGACGCGTAGAGTCTGAATGGTGCCGATCACGACGCATGTGTTGTCGCGCAAGTCTTGCGGGCGGATGGCCGTAAAGTCCGCGATATCGAAGACGCGGACCCGGCCCTCGAATTTGTCGTCCAGCGCCTGCCGATAAGGGTGGCGCGTGTTCTTGAGCGCTTCAGCAGTCTGCAAGCGGATCGTGTTGGTCGGGGTCAGCCAGAGCACGAGCGGATAGTCGCGCTCGATCCAGTTTTCGCGCGCGACACTGACCGAATAGGCGCTCAGCAGCGTCTTGCCGCCGCCGGTCGGCAACCGCAGACAGACGTAGGGCGTATCCGGCAGTTCCTGCAACGGGCGATACCCGCTTGCAAATCGTCCGAGCCGCCGTTTCCGGTCGGGGTCGTGCAACTGCTTCTCGTAGGCGGCTTTCGGCCCTTCGACGCGCGCGTCTTTCAGGAAGTCGGCGAGCGCCTTTAGCGTGTCCTTCTGAAACTCTTTCAGTTCCATGCCCGGCCCTTCCCCGTCATTGCGAGCGGAGCGAGGCAGTCCACTCCTCGGGCGCGGCGGCTGGATTGCATCGTCGCTTCGCTCCTCGCAATGACGCTTGTCATCACTTGCGCGCCTTCACGTCGTAGGGCGTCTGTTTGAAGGTGATGGCCTCTCGCGCCAGCCTATCGGCGCTCAGTCGGCAGGCTTCGCCATAAACGGTGAATTGCCCCGCAAAACCTGCCTTTTTTGCCTCGTCACGAAGAATCGCGAGCGTCGCTCGCGTAAGCACGTTGCCGCCTTCGGGCGTCTTGTCGCCAAGAGCGCCGTTGTAAAGGAGACCATAGGCGCGGTTCTGCCCGACGCCAATAAGCGGCGACTTGCCCTTGCCGTTCCACGGCGTCCCGGTTTCGCTGAACCAGCATGTGCGGCTAGGACGGGGAAAGAGATATCGGCCCGAATGTGGCCTTCTGAGTCGAACACCGGGGGACCGAGGCGATAGAAGCGAAAGCCGCCGCCGCCTTTCCAGCCGACCGACTCAGAAATGCCGCCTTGCTCGCCGTCAATGACCTTGCGGAGACGCGGGACACAATGCGAAGCTGCGTGATCGCCCATCTCGATACCGATGTATCTGCGGCCCATCTTCTGAGCAACAGCAGCGGTTGTACCGGAACCAAGAAAAGAGTCTAAGACAATATCTCCGTAATTTGTCGATATTTGCAAAACTCGATGTATTAGGCGCTCTGGTTTCGGTGTTTCGAATGAAGCCTTTGCACCAAACAAGCGTTCTATTTCAGCGCTTGCATGCTGATTGAGTGCTAATCCGCTCCAAACGCTCCGGGAACTCATCCCTTGCTTCGCCTCATTTGCGAACAATTTTCTCATAGGCGTGCGCGCAGTACCCTTCACCCCCCAATAAAGACGCTTATCTTGTTAAAGTCGCAACATTTCTTCTTTGTTATGACGCCAGCAAGTGCCCTGTCTAGGGAACACTTCCTCTCCAGTATATGGATTTACTATGCCATAGAACAAGCTCTGCACAAAACGTTCCCCTTTCCCGTTTGCGGTCGTATCTATCTTTCGGAAGTCTCCGCGTGGGTCTCGACCATCCGGTTCCGTAAAGACAGCGTATTGTGCATTGGC
>NZ_JBKQOT010000374.1:0-2567 GCF_052145395.1 Roseiarcus sp. | reverse complement strand
CGCTCTACTGGCGGCGCGACGGCAAGCCGGTGTGGAATGACGCCGCCCTGATCGCGCCAGAGCGCCAGGACACGAATGTCGGCGCTCCGCAGGCGCAGGCGTTGCTCGGCGCGATCGCGACCGAGCTCGGGGTCGCCCAGGACTACATCGCCCCGGCCTACGAGGATCCGGCCGAGTGGATCGTCAAGGAGGGCAACCTTCCCGAGAATGTCACGCCGGAAAACTCGAAGCTGAAGGACCCGGAGGAGCGCCAGCGCATCGCGCGCGTGTTTGCGCGCGGCCTGACCGAACCGTCGGGATACGTGCTGCCGATCCAGCGCTGGCAGGCCCAAGCGAGCGGGCCGCATTGGCGCAGCGAGAAATGGAAGACGCGCCGCGGCAAGCTCTATCTCGTGCCGGGCGACAGCCCGGTCGGCTATCGCCTGCCGCTCGGCGCGTTACCCTACGTGCCGCCAGCCTCGTTTCCTTATGTCTTCGAGGCGGATCCGACCGAGCCGCGCCAGCCGCTGCCGGACGTTCAGGCGGTCAAGGGACGCGCGCAGCACAGGGCCTCCTTTGCTGCGCCTGAGTCGGGCCAGGCCGCGCAGGAGCGCGTCGAGCAGACGCTCGGCGACATCAGCGGCGCGGTGCGCACCGCGATCTCGGTCGAGGCGCGCGACGGGCGCCTCAACGTGTTCATGCCGCCGGTCGAGCGGCTGGAGGATTACCTCGAGCTGATCGCAGCCGTCGAGATCGCGGCGGAAAGCGTCGGCCTGCCGCTCCATATCGAAGGCTACCCGCCCCCGGTCGACCCGCGGCTCAACGTGATCCGCGTCGCGCCGGACCCAGGGGTCATCGAGGTCAACATCCATCCGGCGATGAACTGGCGCGAATGCGTGGCCAACACCCAGGCGCTCTACGAGGAGGCGCGGCAGTCGCGCCTCGGCGCCGACAAGTTCATGATCGACGGCAAGCATTCGGGTACCGGCGGCGGCAATCATGTCGTGGTCGGCGGCGCGACCACGCTCGACAGCCCGTTCCTGCGCCGACCGGATCTCTTGAAGAGCCTGGTGACCTACTGGCTCCGTTGGCCGAGTCTCAGCTATCTGTTCTCAGGCCTGTTCATCGGCCCGACCAGCCAGGCACCGCGCATCGACGAGGCGCGCCACGACAGCCTGTACGAGCTGGAAATCGCGCTGGCCCAGATCCCGAAGCCCGGAGAGGGCGCCGCGCCGCCGCCGTGGCTCCTTGATCGGCTGATGCGCAACATTCTGACCGACGTCACCGGCAACACCCATCGGGCGGAGCTCTGCATCGACAAGCTCTATTCCCCCGATGGCCCGACCGGGCGCCTCGGCCTCGTCGAGTTCCGCGGCTTCGAGATGCCGCCGGACCCGCGCATGAGTCTGGCCCAGCAGCTGCTCGTGCGGGCGATCATCGCGCGGTTGTGGCGGTCGCCGGTCGACGGGCCGCTGCCGCGCTGGGGCTCGTCACTGCACGACCGGTTCATGCTCGGCCACTACGTGTGGGAGAATTTCCTCGACGTGCTCGCCGACCTCAAGTCGCATGGGCTCCCCTTCCGCTCCGACTGGTACGTGGCGCAGGCGGAATTCCGCTTTCCGTTCTGCGGAGAGGTCGAATACGAGGGCGCTCAGCTGGAAGTCCGGCAGGCGCTCGAGCCGTGGCATGTTCTGGGCGAGACGGGCGCGATCGGCGGCACTGCGCGCTACACCGACAGTTCGACCGAGCGCCTGCAGGTCAAGCTCTCGACCGCCGACCCGTCGCGCTATGTCGTCGCCTGCAACCGCCGCCGCGTGCCGTTGCGCCAGACGGCGACCGAGGGCGTCGCCGTGGGCGCTGTCCGCTACAAGGCGTGGCAGCCGGCGATGGCGATGCACCCGGTCATTCCGATCCACGCGCCGCTCGTGTTCGACATCTTCGACAGCTGGAGCGGGCGGGCGCTCGGCGGCTGCGTCTACCACGTCGCCCATCCGGGGGGACGGAACTACGACACCTTCCCGGTCAACAGCAACGAGGCCGAGGCGCGGCGCCTGGCGCGGTTCGAGCCGCGCGGCCATTCGCCCGGCGCCTACGAGCCGCCGCCCGAGGCGCCCCATCCGGAGTTCCCCCTGACCCTCGACCTCCGCCGGCCGGCGGGGGCCTAGCGCCGTCCAGGGCGCGTTCGGCGCCCGCTCGGACGTCGTTCGGCGTGCGTTCGACACGCGTTCTGTGCTGGAAATCGGTCCCTTATTCACCCGTGTATCGAGCGTTTTCAACGGCTTGCAATGGAGTTCCGCGAAAAAAATCTCAGACGCGGTTTTCGAGCCGTTCGGGCGCGCCTCAGGGGGCGGCGGGGGTCGGTCGGGATTGGGGCGGGCGGCATGGCGGGTCCGATTGGGGGCATTGGAATCAGCATACGACGGAATTCTCGTTTTCGGAAGTATTTGTTGATGGCCATCAGGCCTGAATGAAACACCGCGTCATGGCCGGGCTTGACCCGGCCATCCACGTAGCGCCGGCGCCATTCGCGACAAGATTTAAAATTATCCAATTCTATCAGCTTTCTATCAGGAAGAGGCGGTGTTCGC
>NZ_JBKQOT010000373.1:0-5129 GCF_052145395.1 Roseiarcus sp. | reverse complement strand
GCAAGCGGATCGACGCCGTCCTCAAACGCGACGCGGCCGTTTACCCGGGGACGGGCCGCACTACAAAGGAAATTCGCGCGAAAATTCTTGCGCGAACTCGAGTGTAACGCATTGAAAGGTCACGATTCACCGGTGAATAAGAGGGTCAAATCAAGCGCTGAACGCGTGTCGAACGCGTACCGAATGCATGCCGAACGCGCGCTGAATGACGCCGGATGGCGCTCGAAAGCGCCTCTCCCGCCGACGGCAACCAGGCGACGGGCTCTTCTGGCCTCCCTGGATGCAATCGTCGCCAGAAGCCGTCGACAGGCGGGCGCTTCGACACCCTGCGGATGGCCGCAATGATGGAGCCGGTTTAACCTGAAGACATCATGCTCTAGCCTTCGCGTCGGCCCCGTTCCTCTGCTGTTCAGCAGTCACGGCGACCGGTTCGCTGCGAAGTCCCCCTGAACGTATCCAACGACGGGCGCATCCCCATTCGGGTCGCCTGGGACAAGGTTATGCGAAGATTCCTCCAAACCGTCGTCGTGCTTATCGTCCTGGTCGCGGCCTATTGGGGCTGGGCCCTGGTCGGCGCGGCGGAGCTTGCATCGGTCGCTTCGCAAGGCGACCCGCAGGCGCTGATGCAGCGTATCGATCTGCCGGCGCTGAGGCGTTCCCTCGCCAGTCAGATCGCGCGCGCTTATCTCGAGCAGAACCCGCAATTTCAGAAGATGTTTTTGCTGGAGCAAGATTTCCTGGGCAGCGTGAGCGCGGGGGCGGCCAACGAAGCGCTGACCGGGATTCTGACGCCTGAGAACATCGCCGCGCTCCTGGCCAAAGGCCGCGTCGGCCTAGCCCCGGCCGGCGATTCACGGTTCGATTGGAGAATGCCCCCGTTGAGCGAGGCGTTCCGCGCCGGTCCCTTGCAGGCTCTGATGCACTCGCGTTTTGACGGGCCGCTGAGCTTCGTCGTCGGCGTCGTTAGCCCTCAGGGGCGCTATGGCGTGCATCTGCATCTTTCGGGAACGACATGGCGCCTGTCGGGCCTTGACGTTCCCGGGGAGGTCAGGGCTGAACTCGCGCGCGCGATTGCCGAGAGGGTCAGGCGGTTGAGCAGCCGTTGAGCGTGGCGCCGACCGCGCGCCGCTCACTTCACCGCCTTCGCCATCGCCTCCTGCTCGGCCGGGGAGGGGGCGCCGAAGAAGGCCGGCGTGTTGTCCTTCCCGCCGAGGGCTCCAAAGGCGTGCGAGCCGCCGGAGTCGAACAGGACGACGAATTTATGGCCGTCGCAGTCGGTCGGCTTGCAGACGAACGACAGCTCATAGGGCTTGCCGTCGATGGCGAGAGCGGTGATCTGCCCGGCGACGCCGTCGAAGTTCTTGTTGAACTGGACGAGCCAGTCGGGCGTCGGCTGCACGAGCCTCATCAGCCGGTCCCAGGAGGCGTGATAGGCGGTGCGGCCCTGGAGCGCGTCGAACAAAAACGGCGGGTCGTCGGCGTGGGCTGCGGCGCCGGCGGTGGCGGCGCAGGCGAGGAGGAACGCGAGTCGCATGGCAGTTCGCATAAGCATTCGGCCGCCTGTCGTTGACGAAGGAATCCGGGGTTGAGAATCGCGCTTCGCGGGGTTCAGAACGCCTTGAAGGTGATGATCGTGCGGGTGTCGACGATGCCCGGAATCTTCTGCACCTTCTGGCCGACGAAATGCCCGATGTCGACGTCACGCTCGACGTAGAACTTGGCCAAAATGTCGAACTCGCCCGCGATCGAATAGATCTCCGAGGCGATTTCGGCCTCGGCGAGCGCGCTTGCGACTTCGTAGGTTCGCCCGAGCGCGCATTTGATCTGAACGAAAAAGGTCTGCATCCGGTCAGTCCTGCTCTTTGCCGGCGGCGTTGGGCGCGTCTTGCGGCGCCTCTTGGCCGGTCCCCTGGCTGGTCTCTTGTGCAACGACTTCGACGTCGCGGTCTATACCGGTGTCGACCTGGAATGTCGATTGATAGGTCTTGCCGTCGTGCCGGGCGATCACCGCATATTCGCCCTCGGCCAGCACCAGCGACGGAAACGCTCCGATGAGCTCGCGGATGACGTCGCCACCGGGAGTGAGCACGGTGAAAGTCGTATTAGCCAGCGCCTCGCCGCCGGGCTTGTTGACCAGCTTCACGGTCAGCGTGGCGCAGCGATGGCGCAGCGTCACGTCGGTCAGTTTGCCGGAGGCGACCTTGATGTCGGCGCTGACGATCGAGTTCGACGGAATCGTCGCGGGTGGGGCGGGCGCGGCGGACTTGCCGTTCGGGGACGGAGCCGCCCCTGCGAGAAAACGCCCGCCGACCGTGTCGAGATAGGTGGAGACGACGTGATAATTGCCTTCCGGCAGCCCCACGATGTCGCCGGCCTTGGCCTTGGCGTCGACGAGCTTGCCCTCCGGGTTGCGTCCGACGGGGACGTAAATGGCGAGCGACAGCTTGGACGGATCGATCGCTTGGTCGCCGATCACGCCGCCGATCTTCAGCCCACCCCCGGCGATCGGCAGCCGCTCGGTGCGGACTTCGGGACCGAGGGTCAGGCGCTTGGCCGCGCTCGCAAGCCCGAATGCGGCGTGCACGACGTAGTCGCCGGGGGGCAGGGTGAGGGTTGGCTCGGCAAGGTTCGACTCGACGATGAGCGCGTGCGAGCCGTCCTCCTCGGTCTTGGCCGAAAACACGCGCCAGCGCACGCCGCCCGTCAAAGGAGCAGTCTGACCGTTCAGCACGGCCGACAGTCCGAGTGTCGCCTGACCGTCGGCAGCGGCCGGATCGGCCCACGCGGGCCCGCTCAGCGCCGCCAGCAGCGCCAGGACCGTCGCGCCCGCAAATCTTCGTCCGATCGAACGCATGTCCTCGTCTCGCAGGCCGACGCCCGCCGCTTGCCGCCCGCGCCCCCGGCGGTGCGGGCCTCGTGCCGCCCATTTGAGGCGGTTCGAAGGCGGTGTACAGCGCAGCTGGATGGAGTAAAGCTCCGACCGACCGCGAAGGGGAACCCCATGAACGACACGATCGCCCTGCTGAAGCGCCGCCGCTCCGCGCCGCCCGCCGTCATGACCGGACCTGGTCCGACCGCGGAAGAACTTGAGACCATCCTCGCCGTCGCCTCGCGCGTGCCCGATCATGGCAAGCTCGCACCGTGGCGTTTCGTCGTGTTCGAGGGCGCCGCGCGCGAGCGCGCCGGACGCATCGCTTTGATGATCCGGCTCGAAGACAAGCCAGACCTTGACGACAAGGCGAAGGCGGAGGAATTCGGGCGTTTCGTCCGCGCCCCTCTCGTCGTCGCCGTCGTGTCGCGCGCCGCGCCCCACGCGAAGATCCCCGAATGGGAGCAGGTGTTGTCGGCCGGCGCGGCGTGCATGAACCTGATCGTGGCGGCGCGCGCGCTCGGGTTCACCGCGACCTGGCTCACCGAGTGGTTGGCCTATGATGCGCGCTTCCGCGCCGCGATCGGGCTTGCCGAGCACGAGCGCGTGGCCGGCTTCATCCATATCGGCCGCGCGGCCCCGATCGAGGACCGGCCGCGGCCGCCGCTCGCCGAGATCGTCACGACTTTCCCTGTGTGAGACGTCGATGTTCTACGAGACAGGCAGGCGCGACAAGGCGGCGCTGCCGCACGATCCGTTCAAGGCCATCGTCGCCCCGCGGCCGATCGGGTGGATATCGACCCGCGCCCTCGACGGGCGGATTAATCTCGCCCCGTACAGCTTTTTCAACGGCTTCGGCAGCGCCCCGCCGATCGTCGGCTTTTCCAGCGACGGCGGCGCCAAGGACTCGGCGGCCTTCGCCAGGGAGAGCGGCGAGTTCGTCGCCAATCTGGCGACGCTCGCGCTGCGCGACGCCATGAACGCCACCTCTGCGCCGCTCCCGCGCGGCGAGAACGAGTTTCTCCATGCTGGCCTCACCATGGCCGCTTGCCGCCTCGTCGCTGCACCGCGGGTGAAGGAAAGCCCTGCCTCACTCGAATGCAAGGTCGTCGAGGTCGTCGAGATCCGCGACCGGTCGGGCGCCCGGCCCGGTCATGTCCTCATCCTGGGCGAGGTCGTCGGCTTCCACATCGACGACGCTTTCATCCGCGACGGACGCTTCGACGTCACGCTGGCCAAGCCCCTCGCCCGGTGCGGCTATCAGGACTATTCGGTGGTCGAATCCGTGTTCTCGCTCGCGCGGCCGAAGGGCGGCGGGGACGCTTGAGAGCGACGTCGCTGTCGGCGCCTGCGTTCGCCGATTGACGCGAAGGCGTTCGGCGCGTCACGCGGCGCTCATTCCTGGACCACAGGACCATTCGCGCCGTCGAAGCATGAAGCCTTATTCTCTGGCATTGCCCGCTTCCCACTTCTGACGTTTTCCGGCGCTCTTGTCGGAGCGTGAGTCGCAGCGCGGGCGCTCGAGACATTGCTGTATGTACAAATGCGACCAAGAATAAAGTGCCTAAGGCGTAAGTTACCATTCATAGTTCACAAGGTAAAATGGCGCTTACCGGCTATTGACGGTGTGATTGCCATTCGTATATTCGAGATGGTCGCATAGGGAGCGACCGTTAACGACAAAAATATAACGATGTCGTCACAGGCGGGCGTGATGGTGTGTCCGCGGTGTTCAGCCGTTGTGCGAGATTAGGCCGATGAAATACTCAGTAGAAACGCTTGAGTATTCTGATTTGATAAAGGAGTCTCTGACTGTTCCGAAGTATGATAAATTGTTGCCCGTCAAGCCTATGAAACTGGCAATTCTGGCCGATTGTGCAGTCCAGCAATTGGCGACGCTGCTCAAGACGCTCGCGGCGCGCAACGGCGTGGCGCTCGACGTGTACGAGGGCGGCTACGACAGCATCGACCTCGAGATTTTGAATCCGGAATCGGCCCTGTACAGCTTCGGCCCGCAGTATCTGATTGTGCTCATGTGCGGCGAGAAGCTCAAGAGCCGCCTCTACGACGCCGCCGACCGCAGGTCGTTCGCGGCCGACACGGTCGGGCGGATCGAGAACCTGTGGCGCGCGTTCGGGACGCGGAGCAGCGCGACAATCGTTCAGAGCACCTTTGTGCTGCCATCCGAGCGGGCGTTCGGCAATTACGAACTCAAGGTCGCCGACTCGGTCGGCGCGATCTTCACTGAGATCAACTATCA
>NZ_JBKQOT010000372.1:0-4628 GCF_052145395.1 Roseiarcus sp. | reverse complement strand
GCGGGTTAGGAAGTCGGAGATGGTTTCGGCGAGACGCAAGCTGTTGGCGCGCTCGACGATCTGATCGGACAGCGCCTGGAGTTCGGCTTCAGCTGTTCGCTGACGAGCCCTCAGATCGGGCATGCGCTGGCGTAGTTCGTCTAGGGACATCAGGTTTCGGCGGCAAGTCGATCGTGTAGCCGTTGCGCGAGAACATCGTGGGTCAAGTTTCGTCCGGGGAAAGTGATGAATACCACGGCTCGTCCCGGCTTACGTAGAAGGCGGATTTCGGAGAACGTAGCGTGCTTCGTCGTCTCCGCGCCGAGCCCATTATCGGGGTCCAGAAAGACGATATCGGCATCGTCCAACGTAGCGGGAATGGGCCGAGTGGCGCGCCCTCGCGGCCTAATGGCCGCGTGGGCTCGGGCGTGCTGTGCCACGCGCAGGCGACCGGCCGTTACTATGACAAAGCCCTCCGAGCATGGCGACGAGTCTGTCAGGCGGTCGAAAGGAGCCATCCTGAGATGCGGCGGAACGATGGCCTCGTGTTTGTTGGTGGGATCGCCACGCACATATATTTCGGCGGTGGTCAGGGTGGCGTACCTCAACACGCGTCATCGGCCATGAAAGGCAGGAGTTGTAGGCGACGCGTTGATGCGCACAGTCCTCGCGGCGCTCGACATGGCCGCCGAGCGCCGAGGTCCGGCAGGTCTCGATCGCCGACATGACCTTCAACTGGGCGAGGCTCACGTGACCGGCGTTGGCCTTGCGCCACGCCACCCCATGAGCGCGAAAGACGTCGGCGACCTCGAGGTGAGGCCGCGCCTTAGGGCCGCGGTCAGGCGGGCGGCGTTCGCTTCGTCAGCTTGATGTCCAGCCGGTCCAGCGGGCTCTTGATGTCGCGGACCGTGTTGACGGCGACGCGGGTGTAGAGCGCGGTCGTCTCGAGCTTCGCGTGCCCAAGCAACACCTGGATCACGCGAATGTCGACGCCCTGCTCGAGCAGATGCGTGGCGAAGCTGTGCCGCTTATGCCGAACTCGGCATAAGCGGCATAATTCCGAGTGCCGGATTATTCCGAGTAGGGGTCCGGGTGGTGCGAAAATCGAGGCCTTTCTCGGGAGATCGGGCGCATGTGGATCGGCATAATCAGAGGCTCTTGAGGAAGGTCAGTAGGTCATCGTCGGGTCGGTATCGGGTAGCGTGAGCATCGGCAGCTGGCGTTTTTGCTAGCGCGGCTTCCTTGAGCTGCATGTCGGCCTGCAAATAAATGGACGTCGTCTCGACGGACTCGTGGCCCAGCCAGAGCGCGATCACGGAACGGTCGACGCCGTGGTGAAGCAGGTCCATCGCCAGCGTGTGTCGAAGCACGTGGGGCGTCACGTGTTTTCCGGATAACGAGGTGCAGTGACGACGGGCGACGGTGAGGTGCCTGGTGAGCAAATATTGCAAGCCGTCGTGGCTCAACGCGCTTCCGGAAGTGGTTGGAAAGGCAGGCTCGGAGGATTGGCCTTGGCGCTCTCGCAGCCAACTGTGCAGCACAGCGGCGGTCTCCTTGCGCAATGGTGTATTGCGGACTTTGCGCCCCTTGCCTTGGCATCGCACGTGGGCGCCGGGGCCGAGCACGATGTCCTGACAACGCAGACCGAGGAGTTCGGAGGCTCGCAGCCCGGTCTGCACGGCAAGAAGCAGCAATGCTCGATCGCGACGCCCGCCCCAGGTGTCGAGGTTGGGCGCCGCCAGCAGAGCGCTCACTTCGACAGGCGTGAGAAAGTCGATCGGCCGCCGCAGATAGCGCTTGCTGGGCATGGCGAGCACGCGCTGCGCCAAGGCGCTGTGCTCTGGCGCGTGCAGGGCCACGTAGCGGAAAAAGGAATGGATCGCGGCGAGGCGGACGTTGCGGCTGCGGGCGCTATTGTCGCGTTCCTGTTCGAGGTGATCGAGGAAGGCGCCGAGGAACGGGGTATCCAGATCGGGCAGCCTCAGGGCCGAGGGCGCCTTGCCAAGCTGCCGCTGCGCATACAGCAGCAATAGACGAAAGGTATCGCGGTAGCTCGCGAGGGTGTGGGGGCTCACCTGTCTCTGCCGCATGAGGCGGTCCACGAAGAACGCCTCCAGAAGAGTGGGGAATGTGTTGGCGGCGTTCATGGAAGAGCCTCCCGCTCGGATGGCTCCAGCCGCAGTAGCGCCTGTTGCAACAACTCTGGCGTCGCCGTGAGATACCAGTAGGTATCGGTGATGTGCGCATGGCCGAGGTAAGTCGAGAGTTCGGGCAGGCGCCGCTCGACATCGACGCCGTTGCGATACCAGCCGAGGAGTGTATTGACGGCCATTCGGTGACGGAGATCATGCAGTCGTGGCCCTCGACTGTCGCCGGCGCCGCGCAGGCCGATCTGGTGAGATAATTTGACGAACGTGCATCGGACGCTCCAGTGTGTGAGGCGGGCTCCGCGGTCAGAGACAAAGAAGCTTGGGCTGTCAGGGCTGCGGCACAAACGATCCCGGCATGTCGCGTAGGCGTTCATTACGCATTGCGTGGAAGCGTGCATCGGCACGTAGCGGGACTTGCCGAACTTCGCGCCACGGATCGTCAGCACGCCGTTCACCAGGTCCACGTCGTCGCGATCGAGCTGGAGCGCTTCGTTGCAACGCATGCCAGTCACCGCATACAAGCCGAAGAGGGTGGCGTAGGTATGAGGCCGTAACCCGGTTGCAGAGGATAGTTGCCGCGCCGCATCGAGTAAGCGGGTAATCTCCTCCTCGCGATAAATGTAAGGAGCCGGACGCTGGCGCCGATGCGGAAGCAGGCCGGGTGGCGGCACGGTGGTCCGAGGGTCCAGCGCGCTGTGGAACTGTGCGAAGCGACGAGCAATCCCCAAGCGGCGGGCCCACTCGGCCGGCTGCGCATTGGCAGGTTGGGTCGCCCATGCCAGTGCGAGATCGGTGGTGACGTAAGTCGCGCCGGCTTGGTCGGCGAACGCGACGAATTGCTGCAACAGACGCCCAGCCAGACAGAGCTTGTGCCCGAGGGCGCGGCGCATGGCCAGATACTCGTCGAGAGCCGAATGTAACGCGCTCATGACACAGCTCCCGGCCACGGTAGCCCGATAGCGCGTAACGCCGCGATGTCCACCTTGGCGTAGATCTGCGTCGTGGTTGGTTGGCTATGGCGTAGGAGTTGTCCGATCTCAGTGAGGGAAGCGCCTCGATGCAGCAGATTGGTAGCAACCGAGTGGCGTAGCAGGTGGGCTCCCTTGAACTCCGGGTTCAGTCCGGCGCGCTTGAGCGCGCGACGAACGACACAGTCGATGGCGGTGGGACCGACTAGGCCGCGCAACGGCGCTCGCATGCGGATAAAGACCGGCCGCGTCGAGCAGCGGGGACGAACGTGACGCAAATAATCAACCAGCGCCGCGCCGACGTCTGTCGGCAGCGGCAATCGCCCCAGCCGCTGGCCCTTGCCGCGGACGAGAATCTCGCCCCGTTCCCAATCCAGATCGTCCAAGGTCAAGGCGATGACCTCTCCGGCGCGCAAACCGAGGCGCGCCAGAATCAACAAGATCGCATAGTCGCGCTCGCCGACTGGCGTGCTGCGATCGCAAGACGCGAGCATCCGCTCGACCTGTTCAGGCGGAAGCGACTTGGGCAGATGCGACAGACGCCAGTTAGCGATCCCCGGCACTCCGCCAGCGAGATCCGTCGCGATCGCGCCCCGCTGTCGCAGAAAGCGCAGAAACGAACGCAACGCGGTGACTATCAGCTGAGCGCTGCGACGGCTTTCTGTCTGGGCGTGACGAACAATGAAACGATGAATGTCGACCGGGCATAGTTCATCGAGCTGGATCGGCCTACTCTCAAACCGCTCCGTAAGAAAGCGTCGAACTATTGGCAAATAGTTGTCCAAGGTTGCCGGCGACAGGCCACGCTCGGAACTCAAATGATTTTCGAAGTCTCGCGTGAGGCTACCCAGAGGGGTCGTATCAGTTCTTGGCGGTATGGCCCGAATGCAACCGAGGTCACGCAAATATCTGAGCAGTTGGTGGCCGGTTGCCACTTCGCCACGCCGCACGTGGCCTTGGCGACGACGATCTGCGTGAAAATGGTCGAGCAGACCCTCTTCAAGCACATCCTGCGAAAGGTTGCGCCGATAAAGCCAAGCACTCAGCTTTGCCACGAGTTCGCATTTGTCGTGCACCGTCTTCGACGTATATCCCTCGCCGCCGAGACATGCCGCAAATGCATTGATGTGGGTCGCCAACGGGCCAACGCAGGACAGCTTGACCGGCGTCATCGCGCCACTGTCGGGGTCGATCATCACTTGTCTCCTTTGAGCCGAGGAAAATCCTCGGTCGCAGAAGACAGCCGAATAATGCCGAGCCGCCAACGATCAACGTCGATCCAAGCCTTTCAAATCAAAAGAATATCAAGCGATCGATGCCAGATAGCTCGGAATAATCCGGCACTCGGAATTATGGCGCAGCGTATGTGGAGAAACGCGTTTGGAGATTCCAGCCAGGTCTTTGGCGGCGGTGTCGGCGCGGTTGATCTGGCGCTCCGTCACCGGGTTGATCGGGTTCTGGCCGGGAAAGAGCCAGACCGGCGGCCGCGCCGCCTTCCACCATTCGCGCAAGAGTTGGAGCAGTTGCGGCG
>NZ_JBKQOT010000371.1:0-2814 GCF_052145395.1 Roseiarcus sp. | reverse complement strand
GGCTTGTATGGCGGTGGACGGGACGAGATCGTAGGAGGGCAGATTGTCGACCGCATTGCCGGTCGCGCCGGGGAAGCGGATCACGCCTAAATTGCCGCCGTTGGCGCCGAAGACGGCAATGAGATCGAGCGAGAGATTGGCGACCGAAACCAGATGATCCCAGCGGCGCTGTCCATTCACCGCCAGAGTGCCGTCAGGCGCCGTAAGCATGCTTCCGGAATCGTCGAGCACGAAAGCGATTTCGAGCTTGGTGACGACGCCGAAAAGCTGCAATTGGTTGTTGTGGCCCGAGGCGCTCGAAGAGGCGCCGGCGTCGTTGCTCCCGAGCGTCAGCGTCGCTCCTGGCGCGGGGCCGGTGGTCGCTCCGGCCGTGAAGCCGATGGTTCCAGCGACGCTCTGGTTGGGCGCGACGCTCGTCGGCGGCGTCCCCACCTGGCTGTAAGGGGCGGCCAGGGCTGGGGTGAAGCCGGTGATCGTTCCCGTCCCCGTGCCGTAGTTGGCGATCACGAACGAGAGGTCGGCGACGCCCGGTCCTTGATTGATGAGCGCGTTGAAGCTCAGCGTCGCCGGAGTCAGGTTGAGCCAGGGTTGTTGCGACTCCGAATCGCTGTCGCCGACGACCCAGACAAAGCTGAGCGCGGCGCCGGAGCTGTTGGTGATGAGGATCGACAGCGTCGTGCCGCTGATGAACGAAACGACTTTCAGCAGCAGCACATTAGGGACCGACGACACGTCGAAATAAGCGGCGGCGGCTTCGGTCGCGTTGAAGCCGTCGGACAGCGCTTGCGCCGTCGCGATCGAAGTCGCTGTCACCGTCACGGGCGCTCCCGTCGTGCCCTGGGTCGAGTTGCTGGCTTCGACTTGAACCTGTATCGGCGTGGCGGGCGCCGGCCCGTTCATCGCGATGCTGATGAAGCTGGTGGACAGATTGTCGGCGGGATCGTTGCCGAAGATCGGTTGGAGCGGCGCGAAGCCGGCCATCGCCTTTCCGTTCGCGAGCGCGATGGGCGCGCCTGGGGGTTTGCCTAAGAGCGCGGCGGTGGCGTTGTCGGGATAGACGTAGAAGGTCATGGCGAGCCCCTTTCAAGGCGTGAAGGTGAAGGTGTCGGTCGTGTCCGCCGCGCCGGCGGCGTTTTGCAGGTGGAAGGTGAAAGCGCCCGTAGCCGCGACCGGGCCGACGCTGACGGTCAATTGCGTGTCGGATATGGACCCGACGATCGGCGCCGCTTGGCCGTTGATGGTGACGGAAACCGGCGGCTGGTTGAAATGCGAACCGAACAAGGTCACTTGCGTGGCGACGCCCTTCGAGCCGAGTTTGGGATTGAACTGGTTGGGCGAGGCGGCGAATTGCGGCGGCGGGGGCGGCAGCACGTCGAAAGTGTCGCCGGTGACGATGATTCCGCCGGCGGTCTGCACGGTGATGGGAACAAGGCCCGCCGGCATCGACGGCACGAGCACGTTGAGTTGCCCATTCGATTGCTGGCCGGTCAGCGCGGCGGCGGTCGCGCCGAACTGCACCGTGACCGGCCCGAGATTCAGATTGGCGCCGAACAATGTCACTTGCGTCGCCGGCGCGCCAAGTTTCGGATTGAACTGGTTGGGCGAAGCGTTGAAACTCGGCGTCAGCAGCAGCTTTTCGAGCCGGGCGAGGCGCGTCTCGACGCTCGCCAAAGTCAAGTGGCCGTGGCGCGCGTCGGCGATGTCGCCTTGCGCGATCGGCGCCGGGTTGGCGCCGCTCATCTTGCGATTGAGCGTGGCGAGGAGAGCGTAGCTGTGGCCGGCGACGTAATCCGCGTTGCCTACGACGGGCGGCGCCGTTCCCTGGCGCGTGCGCACGCACCACTCGCGCCGCATGCGCGCGGCGCTCTCGGTGCCCAGACCGGGCAGCACCTGCGAAGGATCCTCTTGCGACGTGATCAACCGTTCCCAGACGTCGAGATAGATTGCGACCGGGCCAGCTATATTCGGGATGGGCTGGATCTGCGTGAGGCCCGACGGTCCGGGCGCAGCGTAAAGCGTCTGCGCCTTGTAGTTGACGTCGGCCGTGATGAGAACGTCGAGGCCGTCGACGATGAAACGCCCGGCGTTGCGCAAAGCGATGTCGGTATTGGTTGCGCCCGCGGCGGGCGCGGTGGCGGCGGCGCGGACAATGAAATCGTCCGCCGTGGTCCCGCCGACCGCGTCGACACGGAAGCCGTCGCCGCCGTCCGGCACGCCGTCGCCAACGAACCATTTCAGATAGGCCCGCAGCTCGAATTTTCGGATGTCGTCGAACTCGTTCCAATCGGCATCGACGATCGGAACGCCCTGTTGCAATCTGACGTTACAGCGGAACTTGAGCGGATCGAAGGTGCTCGGTGTGATGAGGGCCATGGCGCGAAGCCTTTCTCGATCTCGGACGGCGGCTAGAACGTCAGCCAGATCGTGCGCGTGAGCGTGCTGGTGGGGTCCTTCACGATGACGGGGTGGGTGACGTAGTTGATCAGCGCCTGGGCGCCGTTGAGCGACGCGACGAGCCCGAACTCGCGCAAACTTCCAGTCGCATGGTTGGCGTCGGGCCAGGTCGGCATGTTGGCGCCCAAGGTGACGACGATTTGCAGGCGTGAGGTCGGCGCCGCCGAGGGTGCGGCGCCGTTGAGATAGGTGAATTGCATCGCCGTGCGCGGTGCGAGATAGGGATTGCGATCGACGAGCGCGGCCTGGGCCGAGGTCGCCGGCGGCGCGCCCGTTGCGTCCCACGCGTCGAGACCCTGGCCGACCAGGAGGCCCTGAATCCCGAACGTTGTCGTCGGCGCGCCGGCCATGAAGCCCGCC
>NZ_JBKQOT010000370.1:0-3154 GCF_052145395.1 Roseiarcus sp. | reverse complement strand
CGGGATCGAGCGCGCGCCCCGGTGCTTGACCAGCCGCGCCGCCTCGCCCCGCGCGATCAAGATGTAGGGGAAGCTCTTGTCGTCGCGCAGCACCACGTTGTAGCGCGGTTTCAGCTGCTTGATCAGGTTGGCTTCCAGCAGCAGCGCCTCGGCCTCGGTCTCGGTGGTGACGAACACCATCGAGCGGGTCTGGGCCACCATCCGGGCGATGCGGGTCGACTGGCGCTCGGGCGTCGTATAGGCGGCGATGCGCTTCTTGATCGAGCGCGCCTTGCCGACATAGAGCACCTCGCCCTCGGCGCCGATCATCCGGTAGACGCCCGGTCCGAGCGGCGCGTGCCGCCAGAAGTCGCGGATCGCCTCGGCGCCGCGCGCCAGATTTGCGGGCTCCGCCGGAGGCTCGTCGAGGGCGATGTCGAGCGGGTTCGCGTCGGCGCGAAGCTCCCGCTCCAGCGCCGCCTCGGCCCGGGCTTCGGCTTCGGGCGCCTCGCCCGGAGGAAAGCTTTTCGGCGCGCCAGTCATGCGGGTCTATCTAGGGTCAGGCGGAAGCGATGGGAATACCGGCATCGCCTTCGTTAACCGCCTCCTGCGCCCCAGACTGGACCTCGCGCCCGATTGGGGCTAGCTATCTGATGGCGTTAAGCGTTTGTTAACCAGAGTCCTCGGCGGGGGCGCGAGGAGGAGCGGGAGTATTCCGGCGTGAAATCCAAGCAGGGCGGCCGGCCCGGCCCCGGCAGGGCGTCGACGGCGTTGCTGACGCTCGCTGCGGCCCTTGCGCTCGGCGGCTGCGTGGAGGCCACGGGCGATCTCGCCGCGAGCCCCGAGGGCTCCTGGCAGTTCGTCCGGCGTTCGGACGCCAGCATGGCCGGCGCGACGCTGGCGATCATGTCGGTCGAAGGCGCTCCCGACGAGCTCGCCCAACGTTTCGACCAGACCCTTGACGCCGCGGCGGCCGAGCGGCAGATCGCGCTCAGCCCCCCGACCTCGGCGAAGTATCTCGTGCGCGGGTATCTCAGCGCCTCGCTCATCCAGGACGGCGCGGAAGTCGATTTCGTCTGGGACGTCTACACGCCCGACAAGCAGCGCGCGCAGAGGCTCAGCGACGCGATCGCCGTGCGCGGGTCCGGCGCCGACCCCTGGGCGATGGTCACCCCGGCGGCGCTCGACAGCATCGCCGCCAAATGCGCCGACGACCTCGCGGCCTATCTCTCGAACACACCCGAGGCCGCGCCAGGCGGGGCGCTCAGCTACGCGCAGTGACCCGCCGCGCAGCCGGTCGACAGCCGGGCGGGTCCAGACGATAGTCGTGTAACTGTCATGTTGTTTGCGACGGACGCGGCTGCTATGAGCCGCCCCGTCCGCCTTTTCGCAGCGCACAAAGCGTCTTTGGAGATCTGCCGTGGTCGGCAAGATGAAGGTTTTGGCCGGCAATTCCAATGCGCCTCTCGCCACTGCGATTGCGGCCTATCTCGGCGAGCCGCTGACCGGCTGCCACGTCCGCCGCTTCGCCGACATGGAGATCTTCGTCGAGATCCTCGACAACGTGCGCGGCCGCGACGTCTTCGTCATCCAGTCGACGTCGTATCCGGCCAACGACAATCTGATGGAGCTTCTCATCATCATCGACGCGCTGCGGCGCGCCTCGGCCCGTCGCATCACGGCGGTCATCCCCTATTTCGGCTACGCCCGTCAGGATCGGAAACCCGGCCCGCGTTCGCCGATTTCGGCCAAGCTCGTCGCCAACCTCATCACCCGCGCCGGCGCCGACCGGGAGCTGACCGTCGATTTGCACGCCGGGCAGATCCAGGGCTTCTTCGACATCCCGACCGACAATCTTTTCGCCGCCCCGACGATGGTGCGCGACATCCAGTCCCGCGGCGACGGCGGCAAGAACGTGATGGTCGTTTCGCCGGACGTCGGCGGCGTGATTCGCGCCCGCGCGCTCGCCACGCGGCTCGACGCGCCGCTCGCCATCGTCGACAAGCGGCGCGAGCGGGCCGGCGAGTCGGAGGTGATGAACATCATCGGCGACGTCAAGGGTCGCAATTGCATGCTTCTCGACGACATCGTCGATTCGGGCGGCACACTCTGCAACGCGGCCGACGCGCTGCTCGCATCGGGCGCGGCCAGCGTCTCGGCCTATATCACCCACGGCGTCCTCTCCGGCGGCGCGGTCGCGCGCGTCGCCGCCTCGAAGCTGACCGAGCTTGTGCTGACCGACACGATCGCCCCGACCGAGGCGGTGCGGGTCGCGCGCAACATCCGCGTCATTTCCATCGCGCCGCTGATCGGAGAGGCGATCGCCCGCATCGCGAAGGAAGAAAGCGTCTCGTCGCTGTTCAACTGACTTCCTGGTTCGGCGGCGCCGCGCCAAAATCCCGATCCCTTCTTGCTCTCGCAGAATCCCGCGCTTAGTCTCTCGTGACGTTAGTCGGGGACATATGGGAACTCGGCCGCCGGCCCGTTGACAGAATCGGCGGCTGTGGGGTTGTCTTGACTGATCGGTCAGCTTTTGAGGGCCTTGGCGCCTGCCCGATTTCGGCCGTCGCCAGCACCGGGAGGTACAAAAATGTTCGGTCGCACATCCAAGTTCATGACCGCCGCGCTGGTCGGTTGCAGCCTGATCGCGTGTACGGCGGCCTTTGCCGCTGACATCAAACCGGCGGTCGTCTACGATCTCGGCGGCAAGTTCGACAAATCCTTCAACGAGGGGGTCTTCAACGGCGCGACCAAGTTCACCAAGGATAGCGGCGTCCCGTTCCGCGACCTCGAAATCCAGAACGACGCGCAGCGCGAGCAGGTGCTGCGCAAGTTCGCCAAGGACGGCTATTCGCCGATCATGACGGTCGGCTCCGGAGCGCTGGCGGTTCTGCAATCCGCCGGCGAGCTGGCCTGGGGGGTCGCTCTGATAGCGGCGGCCTGCCGGCTATGGCGACCCAATCTCCATCCCCTTGCTTTGTTGAGCCTTGGCGCGGTGTTTTCCGTGCTACATCGGTTGATCGTATAGCCGCCGCCTCTGTCGCTCAGGCATTGTCACGTTGGTCAAGAATAGTGGATTCTGGAGGGCTCCGGCGCCACCATGGAAATCTCCAAGCCATTGATTTTCCTGTCTGCGGCCGATGAGCGGGTCGCTCCGTTGACAAGTAAAAATCGC
>NZ_JBKQOT010000369.1:0-2667 GCF_052145395.1 Roseiarcus sp. | reverse complement strand
TTTCGGAAATGGCGCGGCTCGTCGAGCTCGGTCGGCTCTCTCTTCCGATCGGAATCCGGGCGCCTCTACGCGACGCGCCTAAAGCCTTCGACCACGTGCGCCGTCACGCTCCAGGAAGAGCGCTGCTGATCCCTTGATCTCTTGACCATCGCCGCTTGCCGCTGCGAGTCCGGACGTTGATGCCCTCATTAGTCACCGGCGGCCAGGACTCGCTCTCGTCGTCGCCGTCAGAGCTCCAGCCGAGCTCGAAATAGAAAGCCGGATGGGCTCACCGCGCAGAACGAGACGTCAGCGCGCAGCTTCGGCGGCGCCATGTTCGCGTTGCTTGAGAATGTCGAGCGCGACGTCGACGATCATGTCCTCCTGCCCGCCCACCATGCGGCGGCGGCCGAGTTCGGTGAGAATGTCGCGCGTGTCCACGCCATAGAGCTTGGAGGCGTTCTCGGCGTGGCGCAGGAAGCTCGAATAGACGCCGGCGAAGCCGAGCGAGAGGCTCTCGCGGTCGACCCGAACGGGCCGGTCCTGCAAGGGCCGCACGAGATCGTCAGCCGCGTCCATCAGGCCATGCAGATCGCAGCCCGTCTCGATGCCCATCCGCTCGAGCACGGCGATCAGCGCCTCGATCGGCGCATTGCCCGCGCCCGCGCCCATGCCGGCGAGCGAGGCGTCGACGCGCACCGCGCCCGCCTCGATCCCCGCCACCGCATTGGCGACGCCCATCGTCAGATTGTGATGCGTGTGGACGCCGATCTCCGTCTCCGGTTTCAGTGCCTGACGAAACGCCTTCACCCGCTCGGCGTATTGCGCCGGCAGCAGCGCGCCCGCCGAATCCGTCACATAGACGCATTCGGCGCCGTAGCTCTCCATCAGCTTGGCCTGTTCAACCAGCTTCGCCGTCGGCGCCATATGCGCCATCATCAGGAAGCCGACCGTGTCCATGCCGAGCTTCAGCGCCGCCTCGATATGCTGCCTGGAGACATCCGCCTCCGTGCAATGCGTCGCGATGCGCACGCTGCGCGCGCCCCGGTCGTAGGCGCCCTTCAGATCGTGCACCGTGCCGATGCCGGGAATCAGCAGCACCGCGACGCGCGCATGTTTGCATTCCGCCGCGACCGCTTCGATCCACTCGCCGTCGTCGTGCGCGCCGAAGCCGTAATTGAACGTCGAGCCGGTGATGCCGTCGCCGTGGCAAATCTCGATCGCGTCGACCTTGGCGCGGTCGAGCGCACGCGCGATGTCCCGCACCGACTCCAGATGATACTGGTGCCGGATCGAATGCATGCCGTCGCGCAGCGTGACGTCCTGGACATACAGTTTGTTCGGATTCGCGCGCGCCATCACGCGGCCTCCTTCGCCAGCTGCCGGCCCGCCCAGCGGTCCGCCGTCGTGAACGCCGCCGAGGTCATGATGTCGAGATTGCCGGCATAGGCCGGCAGATAATGCGCCGCGCCCACGACCTCGAGGAACACCGTCGTCTTCAGGCCCGAACACGGGCCGACGCCGGGGATGCGCACCGGTAGATTGTCGCCGATATGCTCAAACTGCACCTTCTGCTTCAGCCGATAGCCCGGCACGTATTTCTGCACCGCCGCGACCATGTCGAGGATCGACTTCTCGATCTCTTCCTGATGGCCGCCCTGCGAGAGCGTGAACACCGTGTCGCGCATGATCAGCGGCGGCTCGGCCGGATTGAGGATGATGATCGCCTTGCCGCGCTCGGCGCCGCCGAGCTCGCAGATCGCCTTCGAGGTCGTCTCGGTGAACTCGTCAATATTGGCGCGCGTGCCGGGGCCGGCCGATTTCGAGGAGATCGAGGCGACGATCTCGCCCCAGATCACGCGGTTCGTCGCGCGGCGCACGGCGTGAACGATCGGGATCGTCGCCTGTCCGCCGCAGGTGACCATGTTGACGTTCGGCTCGTAGAGATTGGCGTCGCCGTTTATGACGGGGATGGTGAACGGTCCGATCGCCGCCGGCGTCAGGTCGATGACCTTCTTGCCGTTGCGCTGCAGAATCTCGTTGTTGCGGATATGCGCGCCCGCCGAGGTCGCGTCGAACACGACGCCGACGTCGGCGTAATTCGGCAGTCTGCGCAGCCCCTCGATGCCTTCATGCGTCGTCGGCACGCTGAGCCGCGCGGCGCGCGCGAGCCCGTCGGAGGCCGGATCGATGCCGACCATCGCGCCCATTTCCAGATGCTGCGACTTGCGTATGACCTTGATCATCAGGTCGGTCCCGATGTTGCCCGACCCGATGATCGCGCAGGGAATTCTCGCCATCTAAGCTTGCTCCTCCGCAAATGCCGCACGGACGGAGCCGAGGCCCGAGATGCGCGCCTCGTACACTTCGCCCCTTTTGACCGTCACCATCGGCCCGAGAGCGCCCGACATCACCGTGTCGCCCGCTTGCAGAGGCCGTCCGACTTTCGCCATGGTCTTTGCGAGCCAGAGCGTCGCCGACAGCGGGTCGCCGAGGCAGGCGGCGCCCGCTCCGACCGAGACTTCCTCGCCGCCCATCTCCATCACCATGCCGCAGAGACGCAGTTCCAGGCCGTCGAGCTTCTTCGGGCTGGCGCCGAGCACATAGAGGCCGGAGGACGCGTTGTCGGCAATCGTGTCGAGGATGCCGATCTTCCAGTCCGCGATGCGCGAGTCGACGATCTCGATC
>NZ_JBKQOT010000368.1:0-5373 GCF_052145395.1 Roseiarcus sp. | reverse complement strand
GCTCGACGGCAAGGAATGCATTGTCCTCGACTATTCGGAGACCTCGCTGGTCGCCGAGCACGTCCGGGACGAGATCCGCCTCGTCGATACTGGTTTCTACCTCGGCAAAGTCTATTGGGATTCGAAGCGGCTGATCGATTTCGCGCTGGACTTTCGGAAATCGGACGCCGCAGCGTAAGTCGGCCGGGCGCCGCCTAAAGCGGACGCGGCGGAGCGGGAGGGGAGCCATGAGGCTCGGCGGGGCGCCATGACGCCGCAGGACCATCTGATCGTCGTTTCGGCGGTCGCGGCGGACCGCGTCGCGGAGCTTCGCGCCTTCCTCTCGACCATGACTTTGCCTGGATTGCCCGGCGCGGCCAATCCCGCCAACCCGGTCCTCCCCTTCGGCCGGTTCGATACGATCCACTTCGCCCGGCTCATCGGGCTCGAGGACAACACGCTCGGCGACCGCGTCGTCTATCCGGACCTGCCGAAGACCGAGCCCGTCTATCTGTGTCTGATGATCGACTGCGACGGCGATGCAAACGAACTCCTCGGGCGGATCGCGCAGGACTGTCCGGGGCTGAGGCGGGCCTTCGAATTCTGCGTGGATTTCGCCGCCGACGCCGATCTCGAGCGCTGGATGGAGGCGCATCGGATCAAACCGGCCGCTTCCTATGTCAACTGGGTCGGCCGCACGGTCGTCCAGGTCCGCGAGGAGGCGCGCCTGAGAGCGCTCCTGCGCGAAGCGCTGCCGAAAGTCGAAGCGCGCGAGCCGCAAGCCGTGCTTGAGCGCCTGCGCGCCGTGGTCGGACCCCATGTCGCGCTGACGCCGCCTCTGCCGACCCCGTCCGCGTGGCGCAACGCCGACCTGGTTCACCTGCTCGCGCCGATTGTCGTCGCCGTCGCGCTCCTCGTTTTTGTCCCCCTGGCGACCATTGTCGTCGCAATCGTCGGCCTGATCCTCGTCCTGACCGCGTTGAGGCGCCGGGAGCTGACCGACCCGATTGTCGACAACCCCTACGATCCGGCTTGGGTCGCGAACCTGCGCCGGGGCGAGGATCACGACGTCACCAATCCCTACACCGCGATGGGCTCGATCAAACCCGGCCGGTTCCGGCTCGGACTGGAACTCGTCATCCTCGCCGCAATCAACTGGGCGGCCCGGCACGTCTTCACCCGCGGCGGTCTCGGCCGCATCGGCACGATCCACTTCGCCCACTGGGTCCTCATCGACGGCCGCCGCCGCGCCTTCTTCTGCAGCAATTACGACGGCGGCCATGAGGCCTATATGGACGATTTCATCAACAAGGCCGGCTTCGGCCTCAATCTGTCGTTCTCGAGCGCGATCGCCTATCCGCAGACCGACTGGCTGATCAAAAAGGGCGCCTGGCGCGAGATGGACTTCAAGCATTTCCAGCGTCGGCACCAGATCCCGACCGACGTCTGGTACAAGGCCTATCCGGGTCTCACCGCGCGCGACCTAGAGCGCAATGCGCGCATCCGCAACGGCTTCGAGAAGCCCGCGATGAGCGACGACGAGATCCGGCGCTGGCTTCTGGAAATTTGAGGGGCCCCATGTTCCGCCGCGACATCGACCGCCCCGACATCCAGGCCTTTGCCTACACCGCCTTTGGCTCGCTGACGGGCGCCGTCTATGTCCTCCTCCGGGTCGTCGATGCGCCGGCCGCGCGGCGCTTTCTCGGCGCGCTGAGCCTCGCCACGGTCGCGGATCTTGAGCCGGCGACGCTCGTGGAGGCGACGCAATGCGCAATCACCGCGGCGGGCTTGAGGGCGCTCGGCCTGACGGATGCCGTTGTCCAGCGATTCGATCCGGAGTTCGTGGAGGGCATGGCCGGCGACCCGAACCGGTCGCTTCGCCTCGGCGACACCGGCGCCAACGCGCCCGAACGTTGGGCCTGGGGCGCTGGCGAGCGTGAACCGCATGTGGTCGTCATGCTGTTTGCGGCCCCCGCGCGGCTCGGCGACCTCGAGCGCGCCACGCGCGAAGCCGCCGAACACAGCGGTCTTGCTGTCATCGCATCGCTCCCGACGACGGATATGGGCGATGTCGAGCCGTTCGGCTTCGCCGACGGCGTCTCCCAGCCCACGTTCGACTGGCGTCAAGCGCGCACGCCCGGGACGAAGGCCGATCGCGCGTTCACCAACCGCATCGCGCTCGGCGAAATCCTGCTCGGCTACTACAACGAATACGGCTTTCCCGCGGACTCGCCGAAGCTCGCGCCCGGTGAAGCGAATGCGGCTCTTCTCGTTCCAGCCGCCGGCGCGGCGCGGGAGCATGATCTCGGGCGCAACGGCTCCTATCTCGTCTTTCGCCAGCTCGCCCAGGACGTGCGCGGCTTCTGGCGGTGGATCGCCGAAGACGCCGCGCGCGCCGGCGCCGACCCCCAGGCCCTCGCCGAAGCCATGGTCGGGCGGCGCATGAACGGCGAGCCGTTGCCCGATTTCGAGACCGGCCTCGACCTGCCCGGCGTCGATCCGGCCGATCGCGGCGTCAACGGGTTCCTGTTCGACGCCGACCCGGACGGCCTATCGTGCCCGATCGGCGCCCACGTCCGGCGCGCCAATCCGCGCACCGGCGACGCCCCTCCAGGAGCGCGGGGCGCGATCGACAATCTTCTCGCGACGCTCGGCCTCACCACCCGCCGGCAGCGAGACCCGACCTCCTCCACCCTGCCCTGGGAAAAGAACACGACGGTCTGGCCGTACCTGCGCCACGAGGACGACGCGATCGCCTCGGCCCGCTTTCACCGCATCCTGCGCCGGGGGCGGGAGTACGGGACCAAGATCGACCGCGCCGCCGCGCTCGACCCCTCGACGCCCGACCCCGAAGCCGGGCTTCAGTTCATCTGCCTCAACGCCAATATCGCCCGGCAGTTCGAGTTCGTGCAGGGCGCATGGCTCGCCACCGCCAAGTTCGCCGGCTTGACCGGGGAGCAGGACCCGCTCGTCGGCAACCGGGCGCCGTTTCCGGCGCCGCCGCTCAGCGAAACGCCGCAGCGCACCGACAGCTTCAGCCGGCCCGGCGCCGAACCCTGCTTCCGCCGCGCCACGGCCATGCCGCAGTTCGTCACGGTGAAGGGCGGCGCCTATTTCTTCATGCCGGGGCTCGCGGCGCTGAAATGGATCGCGAGCCTCTGAGCCGGGCTATTCCGCGGGCTCGGCGATCCTGACGGAGGCCGCGGCCTGCCCGAAAACCTCGTCGCCGGTCGGCTCGATATGCGGAACCCCGTTCATCTTCTGCCGGAAAGCCGCGAGCTCGTCATACATGCGCATGCGCGCCCGGCTCTGGTTGCCGAGCGGCCGGTGGTCCGGCAGGCAATGCCAGGGGTTGAAGCGCAGGTTGCTGGTGAAGGCGAACTGGTCCGGATGGTCGAAGGTCTGCGGCGGAATGTGGAGCGTCGCGACCGGAACGCGCGGCGACAGGCGCTTCGGCCAGAGCACCGCGTTGTTCTCGATCGGCATGAGGAACGGGTCGGTCTGCACCTGCACGCGAAGTTCGAACTCGACTCCCGTGTGGTCGAGCGTGCGCGCCATGTTGTCGCGCAGGTAATTGTCGGCCGGACGGAACGGCAGGCCGGGGATCGAGCGGGGAACCTCGGTCATCGGCCAGAAGCTGTACTGCATCGCCTGCCCTGGCCCCATGAGATAGGGCACGCAGGAATAATAGGTTTGGCCGAGCGGATTGGTCTGGGTCTCGTTCCATAGGCCCTGCATGATAAAATCGAGCAGATGCGGCGCCCGAGGGTCGAAGAAATAGAAGACCGGCAGGTGTCGGCGGCTCCAGTATTGCAGCCGCGCGTTCGCCATCACATTCGGAGTGACGAAGGTCGGCGTGCAGACGGCGGTAAAATCCTGGGTATGCTTCTCGTCGCGCCAAATCTTATCACCCGGAACGCCCATCGCCTTGACGCTGATGCTGCCGAAGCCGACGTCGTTGATGTCCGGTTCGACATGCGGGCCGGGGCCTGAAAAGCGCACCCAGCAGCGATAGGTCTCAGGCGTCGCAAACAGTCCCTTGCGCAGCCGCTCAGGGAGGTTGTCGTGGATCCTGAGCTCGCCGCGCACCAGGCCATGGGTCTTGGTGTTGCCCGCGCGCTCGAAGCCGCCGCGCGGGAAATCGCGCACCAGGTGCCGGCGCATTTCGTCGATCATCGTCTCAACGGCGTCGTCCTCGCCGGAGAGCGGCGTCTCCTCGGCGAGGCCGACGGCTTCCCGGCTGCGGCGGACATTGATCAGCCAGGTCGTCGCGAGGGCGATCGGCATGCGAAGGACGGCGTCGAACGCCGGCCGCAGGAACGGCTGTTCGATCCGCCGCTCGAGATGCAGAAAGATCTCCAGAAGCTTGTGAAGGAGCCTGAGAAGCATGGGCGCCGCTCCCTGGTCGCCGGCGCTCGCGAACACGGAATGCGGTCGCCCTGGACGCCTCAAGCTGCCACAACGGGACGGGCGTTGGAAGCAGGAGACGGCGAGGCAAGCCGATCGACCCGATCCGCACCCGGGTCCCGCTTTAAGCCGCTTGCCATTTCCGAGTCCGTTTTGAGCCTTTTCAAGGACTTCCGGCGCCTTTTTCGATTCGCCGCAGCCCAGGCCGTCCGCGGCGCCCGCCACCGCCACCGTGGTCCCCCACCCCCGTGTCGCTGCCGCGCCACGCCTGCACTCCGAGCTGCGCAAGGACGGCAAGGCGATCGACCTGATCCGCACCCTGGTCCCGCTCTGAGCCGCTTGCCATTTCCGAGTCCATTTTGAGCCTTTTCAAGGACTTCCGGCGCCTTTTTCGATTCGCCGCAGCCCCAAGCCGTCCGTGGCGCCCGCCACCGCCACCGTGGTCCCCCACCCCCCTTGTCGCTGCCGCGCCAAGGCTGTGGATCCCCGCTTTCGCGGGGATGACTCGACCCGGCCAATCCGGCAGCCCTGATTTCCTTCCGCATGGACCACGCTCTCGACCTTCAAGAGACAATCCTACCGCCAATTCCCGCCAATGTACACTATTTGTTCTCATGCGCGTCGGCAGGATCAACGCGAGAGTTGTCCCCACGCCCGCCCGGCCCCGCCGCTGCGGTTGCGCCTTCCGGGTCGGCGTCCCGATCGTGAGGCAATATCCCGTCTATATTCTACGCAACGTCGTTCACGTCTCGACCGGCTCGCCCTGCGATTGCGCCGCCAACTAACCAGACGGTCCACGTCAACCACTTGGCGCCGTCGATCTACGGGCTGTGGCTTGAATCCTGAGACGCTCAGTGTCGGACCTCCGGACGAGGAAACAGCGGCGGCGCGGACCTTGCCGCTGCAAGACCGGCGGCCGGCTCCGCCTTGCGCCCGTTCCGGAAAGCGGCAAGGATGAGCCTTGGAGGGCCAAAGGGCGCGCCGCCG
>NZ_JBKQOT010000367.1:0-2804 GCF_052145395.1 Roseiarcus sp. | reverse complement strand
CTTTCGAGCCGACCCCGACGACCGGAGAGAAGAGGTATTCGAGCAGACGGCGCGAGCCGGTCTTGATTTCCACGGTCGCGGCCATGCCCGAGGTCAGCGGCTGCTTGGCCCCGTCGACCATGATGGTCGAAGCGTCGGGCTCGAGCACGACCGCGAACACGAGATTCTGGGTCCGCTCCGCGCCGGCGAAGCCGGACGCCTTGGAAACGCGGGTCGGGTCCCCCTCGATGGCGCTCGCGTCCGGCGATGGAATGGCGTCCTTGGCGATGCGCATGACTTTGGCCTTGAGCGATCCGTAGCGGGTGAACGGAAATGACTCGACCTTGATTACCGCCTCTTGGCCGACCCGCACGAAGCCGATGTCCTGGTTCGGCACATAGGCTTCGATCTCCAGTCGCGAGTCTTGCGGGACGATCCGCATGACCTCCTGCCCGCTGTCGACGACCTGGCCGACATTGGTGATGATCGAAGACTGGACGCGGCCGTCGATCGGCGCTTTCAGCGTGAGGGTGTCGACCATGGCCTCAGCCTTGGCGAGACGTTGGCGGTTCTCCTCAGCCTGCCGCTCGGCGGCGTCGAGCTTCTGCGCCTGATCCGACAGGAACGCCTGAACCGCCTTCTCGCTGTCGCGCGCGATGACGTCGAGCCCCGTCGTCGCCGAGGCGAGCTCTTCCTCATGGATGGCCAGTTGGGTCTGCTGATATTGCAGGGTCTCGGTCGCGTCGATGACCGCTGACTTCGCGCCAGATCGCGACGCGACCAGCTCAGCGCGCATGTCGACCCGCTCCTGCAGCGTCGCAATCAGGTTCTTCTGGGTCGCGATGGTTCGCTCCAGCATGTCGCGCTCGGCCGACTTCTGCGTCTTCTGGGCGTCGAAGGAAGCGATCGTCGCGGCAAGCTGGCCGAGGTCCGCCGCCAACACGCCCTCTTCCCGCGCGCGCAGGTTCGCGTCCATTTCGGGGGGCCACGCGATGACCGGGGGCGGCGAGAACGCACGGGCGTGCGCGGCGGCGAGCGCTGCGCGTCGACGCAGGCTTTCGGCCTCGGCCGATTTGAAGTCGGCGCTGGCCGCCCTCACGTCGGCCTCGGCGGCCGAACGGTCGAGCTCGACCAGAACGTCGCCCGCCTTCACCAGCGCGCCATTGGCGGCGTGGACGGCCGCGACCCGGCCGGTCTCGACCGGCGCGATCACCTTGACCCGGCCGGTCGGCTGGAACTTGCCCTGGGCGGAGGCGATGATGTCGATGCGCCCGAAATAGGCGAGGCCAAGGCTGACGACGACGAGCGCGCAGATGATCCAGAGAAACGCCACCCGCACGGGCGAGGCGGGCGTCTCCAGGATCTCGAGGACGGGCGCAAGGAATTCCCGGTCCGACGACGCGCCGCGGCGAGTATCGCGAAGTGACAGCGCTTGTTCTGTCCCCTGCCGGCGCGGCGGCGTCGCCGGGGATCCCGTTGTGGCGATCGAGTGGACGACGTCGTTCATGCCGCAACCTCCACCGGGCTCGCCTGCAGGCCCCAGAGATAGGCGTAGAGGCCGCCCGGGCGGCGGACCAGCTCCTCGTGCGAGCCGGTTTCCACGATGCGCCCGTCGGCCATGCCGACGATTCGGTCGCAACCACGCACCGCCGCCAGCCGGTGGGCGACGATGATCACCGTCCGGTCCTTGACGATGCGGCGCATGTTGCGCTGGATGATGCGTTCGCTCTCGTAGTCGAGCGCCGACGTCGCCTCATCGAGGATCAGGATGCGCGGGTTGGTGGCGAGCGCGCGGGCGATGGCTATGCGCTGGCGCTGTCCGCCCGACAGGTTAGCGCCGCGCTCCTCGATCATGGTGTCGTAGCCTTCGGCAAGCTTGTCGATAAACTCGTCGGCGCCTGCGAGCCGGGCGATCTCGATCACCTTCGCCCTCGGCATGACGGGATCGGCGAAGGCGATGTTCTCATGGATGGTGCGGTTGAACAGCAGGTTCTCCTGCAGAACGACGCCGATGTGGCTGCGCAGCCATGACGGGTCGACCTGGCTGAGGTCCGCGCCGTCGAGAAAAACCTGGCCCTCGGTCGGCAGGTAGAGGCGCTGTACGAGCTTGGTCAGCGTCGACTTGCCGGAGCCGGACGGGCCGACGACGCCAATCGTCTCGCCGGGCGCGATCTTGAGCGAGACGTGCTTGAGAACGTCCGCGGCGCCCGGGCGATAGCGGAAGGTGACGTCCCGGAGTTCGATCGCGCCGCGCGGGGTCGGGGGCGCGAGCCGCATCCGCGGCGCCGGTTCGGGCGGGGCGTTCAGGATGTCGCCCAAACGCTCGACCGAAATCTGGACCTGCTGGAAGTCCTGCCAGATCTGCGACAGGCGGAGAATCGGCTGGACCGCCTGGGAGGCGATCATGTTGAAGGCGACGAGCGCGCCGACGGTGAGATCGCCGTCGATCACCGCCTTCGCCCCGAAGAGCAGGATCGCCGCCGTCGTCAGCTTGCTGACGAACTGGATGCTGATCTGGCCGCCGGTTCCGAGCATCGTGGCGGCAAAGCTCGTCCGGACGTAAGCCGCGAGCTTCTCTTCCCACTGGGCGCGCACCATCGGCTCAACCGCAGCCGCCTTGATCGTCCCGGCGCCGACCACGGTCTCGACCAAAAACTGCTGGCTCGCCGCGCCGCGGTTGAACTTCTCGTTGATCAGATCGCGCAGCGGCGGCCGCACCAGGAAGCCGATCAGAATGTAGACCGGCAGACCGATCAGCACGATCAGCGTGAGCGGCACGGAATAAGCGAACATCACCGCGATGAATACGACCGTGAAAGCCAGAT
>NZ_JBKQOT010000366.1:0-5354 GCF_052145395.1 Roseiarcus sp. | reverse complement strand
AGAACATCCGCGGCCACGGCCGCACGATCGCCACCAACCATGCGTGGGGATCGGCGTTCCGCGCTTACGGCTCGCCGCAGTCGTTCCTGGCCTCCGAGATCGCCATGGACATGCTGGCCGAGAAAATGGGCGAAGACCCGTTCGAGTTCCGGTACAAGAACCTCTACAACGACGCCTCGACCACGCCGACCGGGCAGAAGCCCGACGTTCTGGTGCTGAGCAAGCTCTTCGACCTGATGCGGCCGAAGTACCACGAGGCCAAGAAGCGTTGCGCGGAACTCTCGACCGATGAGAAGAAGCGCGGCGTCGGGCTCTCGCTCGGCATCTACGGCTGCGGACTCGACGGTCCCGACAGTTCGGAGGCGCGCGTCGAGCTGACCCCGGCCGGCGTCACCGTCTACAGCACGTGGGAAGATCACGGCCAGGGCGCCGACCTCGGCTCGCTGACCATGGCGCATGAGGTGCTCCGCGCGGCCGGGTTCAAGCCGGAGCAGATCAAGCTGGTGATGAACGACACCATTCTGCCGAACTCCGGTCCGGCGGGCGGCAGCCGCTCCAACGTGTTCACTGGCAACGCCACCCGCGTGGCGGCGGAAATGCTGCTCAGCGCGATGCGCAAGCCGGGCGGCGGTTATCGGACCCACGCCGAAATGGTCGAGGAAAAGATCCCGCTCGTCTACGACGGCAAGTGGGTCGCCGCGGCCTGCTCGGCGTGCAGCTCGGAGACCGGCCAGGGCGCGCCGTTCCCGGTCTACATGTACGAGGTCTTCATGCCGGAGGTCGAGGTCGACATGGAGTCGGGCGAGGCCAAGGTGGTGAAGTTCACGACCGCAGTGGACGTGGGCACGATCATCAACCGCGCCACAGTCGACGGCCAGATCTACGGCGGTCTGGCGCAAGGCATAGGTTTGGCCCTCACCGAGGACTTCGACGATCTGGAGGTGCACACGAACCTGCTCGACTGCGGCATCCCCTATCCGAAGGACGTCCCCGACGACATCGAGATCCTGTATCTCGAGACGCCGCGGGCGGACGGTCCGTTCGGCGCGGCGGGCGTCGGCGAAGCGCCGCTGACCGCCCCGCATCCGGCGATTCTCAACGCGATCTACAACGCCTGCGGCGTCCGCATCTTCAAGGTGCCGGCGCTGCCGGAGTCGATCAAGAAGGGACTCGACGACAAGAAGCGCCTGCCGCACGCGGCGTGATGAGAACAGCCTTCGGCGCGCTCGCCTGAGCCCGCCGAAGGAATCCGAGTGGGACGCGCTCGGCCCTAAGCGCGTCCCACTCGGCGCCCCGCAGACGGCGCCGACCGCCGCGGGGCCTTATTTCCCGGACCCCGGAAATGGATGGTCAACGCGTCAAGCAATGGGAAGCCCGCTGCATCGAGGAGCAGCCGCCGGCGTGCATGGCCGCGTGCCCTCTGCGCGTCGACGTCCGCGCGATGGTCGAAAAGCTCAAAACCGGCGACTTCGCCGCGGCCTGCGCGATCTACGCCCATTCCATCCCGTTGCCGGCTGTGCTCAGCCGGATCTGCGACCACCCATGCGAATCGGCGTGCCGCAGGGGCGAGGCGGGCGGCGCGATCCGGATCGCGGCGCTCGAGCGCGCGCTCGTGGGCGAGGCCTACGCGACCATCCGCCGCGCGCCGCAGCCGGCGCGCAAGCCTAAGCACGTCGCGATCGTCGGCGCCGGGATCGCCGGGCTCACCGCCGCCTTCGACCTCGCGATGAAAGGGGGGGCTGTTACGGTTTTCGAGGCCGAGGCGCGCCCGCTGCCGCGCCTTGCGGGCCGCTATCCCGCCGACCTGCCGCACTCGGCCATCGACGCCGACGTGGCGGCTCTCGCTGCGCTCGGCGTCGCCATAGAGTGCGACACGCGAATCGGCGCCTTGGGGCGGCCCGCGCTGTCGGCGCTCATCGCCGATCATGACGCCGTCCTCGTGGCGACCGGGGCGGGTCCCTCATGGACCTTCGCCGCCGACCTGCAGCTCACGCCGGAGGGCGCCCTCGCCATCGATCCGGAAACTCTGGTCGCCAGCAACCCCAAGGTTTTCGGCGCCCGCGGCCAGGAGGCGCCCTATTCGCCGATTGGCTCCGCCTTCGACGGGCGGCGCGCGGCGCTGTCGATCGACCGCCTGCTCCAAGGCGCGTCGCTGACGGCGAGCCGGACGGACGAGGCCGGCGGCGGCACCTGTCTCTACGTCAACGTCGCCGCACACGCCCCCGCTCCCCCCCCGACGCCTGCCGAGCCCGAGCGCGGCTACAGCCGCGAGGAGGCGATCGCCGAGGCGGCCCGATGCTTCCCCTGCCGCTGCCTCGAATGCGTCAAGGCGTGCGAATACCTGAAGCACTACGGCTTGTATCCGAAGCGCTACGTGCGCGACATCTACAACAACCTCAGCATCGTGCTCGGGAACCGCAAGGCCAATCGGATGATCGACAGCTGCGCGCTGTGCGGGCTGTGCGACACGCTCTGTCCCAACGATCTGAGCATGGGTGAGGTGTGTCTCGAGGCGCGCCGCGACATGGTCGACAGCGGCCACATGCCGGCCTCGCACCACGACTTCGCGCTACGTGACATGGCGCACAGCCGGTCGAAAGCCGCCGCCTTCGCACGCTCGCAGCCGGGCTTCGTCAGGAGCGCAGTCGCCTTCTTTCCCGGCTGCCAGCTCGCCGCGTCGTCGCCCTGGCATGTCGAGCGCGTCTACGCTCATCTCGCGGCGAGACTTCCGGGCGGCGTCGGCCTGATGGTCGACTGCTGCGGCGCGCCGGCGATGTGGAGCGGCCGCCGCGGCCTGCACGAAGAGGTGACGATGGCTCTGCGCGAAACCTGGCGCAACCTGGGGGAGCCGGAGATCATCACCGCTTGCTCGAGCTGCCTCAAGACGCTCGGCGAGTTCCTGCCGGAGATGAAAGCGCGCTCGCTTTGGACGGTCCTCGCCGAGATCGGCTGGCCGGAGGGCGAGAGGTCACGGGTCGCGGGCCCGCTCGCTATTCACGATCCTTGCACGGGCCGGCGCGCGGTCGAGGCGCAGCGCGTGGTGCGCGCGCTCGCGGCCGGCCTCGGCACCGACGTCCGCGAGCTCGGCGGCGCGGAGCTGACGACCTGCTGCGGCTTTGGCGGGCTGGCGTCCTTCGCCAACCCGGAAGTCGCGGACAAGATCGTCGACCGCCGCATCGGCGAGAGCGGCGCCGATTATCTCACCTACTGCGCGATGTGCCGCGACAATTTCGCGCGGCGCGGCAAGCGCGCGATCCACCTTCTCGACCTTATATTCGCCTTGCCAGACGGCGGCGATCCGGCCGCCCGGCCCGATCCCGGCTTCTCGCGACGGCGCGACAACCGGGTCCGGCTCAAGGCGCGCATGCTGCGCGAGGTCTGGGGAGAGGACATGAGCGAGCCGCAACCCGAACTCGAACTCGTCATCCCCGACGAAGTGCGCGCCGACATGGAGCGCAAGCTGATTCTCGTCGAGGACGTCGCGCGCGCGGTCGGCGAGGCCGAGAAGACCGGCCGGAAGCTGATGGACAAGGCGACCGGCCGCTCGATCGCCACGCTCCGGATCGGCGAGTTCACCTGCTGGGCCGAATACGAAAAGACAGAGCAGGGCCTTGTCCTGCACCGCGCCTGGGGCCATCGCATGCAGGTCGAGGCGAAACCGTGACCGGGCCGCCCCAAACGGCGCATCCCTTCGATCCGGCAGGCCTCGTTTGCGCCGCCTGCGACCGGCCTCTGGAGATGGGCAAGGTCGAAGCCTCCTATCTCGGCCAGCGCTTTCCGGTCGAGTTGCCGCGCTGCCCGTCCTGCGGATTCGTCTACGTCTCGGAGGAGCTTGCGCTCGGCCGCATGCTGAAGGTCGAGCAGGCCCTGGAGGACAAGTGATGCGCCCGGCGATGCAACCCGGCGAAGCGCTTTCCGGCTGCTGGCGTCTCGCAGACCTCGAGGGCTCGCCGCTGCGGCCAGGCGGCCTCGCGCTCACCGAAGAACTGATCGGCCTCGCCGGATTCCGGCCGGGCCACCGAGTGGCGGACGTCGGCTGCGGGCTCGGGGCCTCGACGCGGCTCCTTGTCCGGCGCGGCGTCGCGGCCGTCGGCGTCGACGTCGACGTCCAAGCCAGCCCCCGCGCGGCGCCGTTCGTCGCCGCCGACGCGGCTCGGCTGCCGTTTGCCGACCAAAGCCTCGACGGCGTGCTTGCCGAATGCGTGCTGTCGGTTTTGCCCAATCGCGGAGCGGCGCTCGCCGAATGGGCCCGGGCGCTGAAGCCCGGCGGCCGCCTTGCGCTGAGCGACGTCTACGGCCGCGCCGGCGCCGAGACCGCGAGGCTCCCGACCCGCGAAGGGCTCGAGCTCACCATCGCCGCGGCCGGCTTCCAGATCGAGCGCTTCGAAGGCCGCTCCGAGGTTTTGAGGCGCTGGGTCGCGGAATTCATCTTCGCGCATGGCTCGCTCGACGCGCTTTGCGACGGAGCGGTCGACCCCGCGACGCTCGGCCGGTCACGACCCGGCTACTGTCTTATCGCCGCATTGAAGCCGGCTGGTCATTTCGAAAAGGCTCGCCATGGCTGACGAATCCTTCCGCATCGCGGAGCTCATGCTCGAGGGCGACACCTGCGGCCACATTCTCGCAAAGTTGGCGCTCGAAGCCGTGGGCCGAGACAATCCCGACCTCGTGCGCGCGATGTCCGGCCTTGCCGTCGGCATGGGCCGCGGATTCAATTGCGGCTGCCTGACCGGCGGGTGCTGCGTCCTCGGCTTCTACGGCGGCCGCGCCGACGAGAGCGAGCCCGTGTATCCGCGCTTCGACGTGATGATCGAAGAGTTCTCCGGCTGGTTCGAGCGCGCGATGACGGAAAAATACGGCGGGATCGATTGCAAGGACGTGATCGGTTTCGACACCGCCCTCAAGGCCGAGCGCTGCCCCGGCGTGATCCTCGACAGCTGGCTGAAGATCAAGGAGATCCTGGAGAAGAACCGGGTGAATCCGGGAGGGCCCGCGCCGGCGCGGTGGGAGGACGACTGAGCCATGCCCGGCCTCGCCTTCCGCTCCGCCGTGGCGGCGATCGTGCTCGCCGCCGGCCGGTCGTCGCGCATGGGCGAATTCAAGCCGCTGCTGCCGTTCGGCGAAGAGACGGTGATCGGCTGGGTCGTCGCCAACCTGAGAGGGGCGGGAGTCGCACGCATCCACGTGGTCACGGGCTTCAAGGCCGAGGCGCTCGCGCCTGAGCTTTGCCGCCTCGGCGTGACGATCGCGCATAATGCGGATTTCGAGGGCGGCGTGATGTCCAGCGTGCAGACAGGCGTCGCCGGGCTGCCTGCGGAGATGGAGGCGTTCCTGCTCATGCCGGTCGATATGCC
>NZ_JBKQOT010000365.1:0-2655 GCF_052145395.1 Roseiarcus sp. | reverse complement strand
AGATCCAACGTGAGCGGCCACTCACACGAAAGGAACTCCACCGATGGACCAGTGCGAGAGTCTCATAAGCCACACAGCCTGGGTCTGCAAATATCATTTTGTGTTCATTCCGAAATGTCGTCGCAGGATTCTGTATCAAGAGTTGCGGTGGCATCTTGGCGAAGTGTTCCGCGAGCTTGCGGACCAGAAGGAGTCGAAGGTCGAGGAGGGGCATTTGATGCCCGATCATGTCCACATGCTGCTTTCGATCCCGCCGATGTACGCGGTTTCGCAGGTGGTCGGCTTCATCAAGGGCAAGAGCGCGATCACATGGCCAGGGTCTATGGAGAACGCAAACGCAATTTCGTTGGGCAGCACTTTTGGGCCCTAGGATTTGTCGTCAACACGGTCGGGTGCGACGAGCAGGCGATCCGCGCCTACATCCACAACCAAGAGGAGGAAGATCAGAGGCTGGAACAGTTGAACCTTTGGCGACGACAACGCCGCCCTTGGGCGGCTCCAAACTTAAGGGACCGCCTCAGCGCCCTCCTGCCGCTTCGAGCGGCTCAAAAACCTAAAGCCCCCGGCTTTGCCGGGGGATAGTCACATTGAGACTCTGCGAACCCCGGCGGAGTCGCTATATACCAACGTATATTTTGCTCTGGCCGGATGGGTTGCGATGACCCCGACTCGCAGGCACGATGCGTATCGTTTTGGCCGTGTGCGCAGGGGATCCTCCGAAGTGCAGCTGATCGGAATGCTCGACTCGCCTTACGTGCGCAGGGTCGCGGTCGCGCTGATCGCGGCGAAAAGTCCGTTCGAGCACCGGCCGATCTCGCTCTTCCGCCACATCGACGAATTCGCGAAAATCAACCCGCTCCTGAAGGCGCCGACGTTGGTGACCGACGACGGGACGGTGCTGATCGATTCGACGCTGATCCTCGATTACTTGCTTGCAACCTATCCCGCCATGACGGCGCTGACTCCCAAGGAGCCTGGTGAAAGGCCTCGCGCGCTGCGGTTCGCCGGTTTGGCGCTGGCCGTAATGGAGAAAGCGGTGCAACGGCACTACGAGCGCGCCCTTCGCCCGGCCGAAAAGCTCGATCAGCCTTGGGTCGACCGCATCATAGGCCAGCTTCAATCGGGGCTTCAGGCGCTCGACCGTGAACTCCCGCAGACCGGATGGATCACCGGCCCCCTCGGCCTCGCCGACATCGCCGTCGTCTGCGCCTTCGGCTTCGTCGCCGGAACGGTCGGTGACGTCGTCGACGTCGCGCGCTACGCGAACCTCGCCGCCTTCTCGGCGCGCGCCGAGGCGCTTCCGGCTTTCCGCGCCGCTCCGGCCGAGGACGGCGTGACCGCGCCGGTGGGGCTGTAGAGGGCGGGTCTTAGACGCGGTCGCTGACGTCGCTGACCGCATCCGCGGCGATCGCGGCCACAGCGGCGCTAGGTCATTGCCCCGCGGCGATCTTGTCCTGCGTCTTCGTCTCGAAGTCGCCGACGTCGTGGCGCTCGCGCAGTTGGCCAGCCGGATCGCCGTAAGTCCTGTTGACCATGCGGCCACGCACCACCGCAGGGCGGGCGAGCAGCGCCTCGGACCAGCGCAACACATTCGCGTAGTCCTGCACCGACAGGAATTCGGCGGCGCGGTAGAGCCACCCTTCGACCAGGCCGCCGTACCAGGGGAATATGACGATGTCGGCGATGCTGTATTCGTCGCCGGCTACATAGCGGCTCTCGCCGAGCCGGCGATCAAGAACGTGGAGCAAGCGTTTGGTCTCCATAGCGAAGCGGTCGATGGCGTATTCGATCTTGGTCGGCGCGTAAGCGTAGAAGTGGCCGAACCCGCCGCCGAGATAGGGGGCGCTTCCCATCTGCCAAAACAGCCACGACAGGCACTCGGCGCGCAACGCCGCTTCGTTTGGCAGGAACGCGCCGAATTTCTCGGCCAGATAGAGCAAAATGGCGCCCGACTCGAAAACTCGGACAGGCTTGGGCCCGGAGCGGTCCACCATAGCCGGGATCTTCGAGTTCGGGTTGATCGCCACGAAGCCGCTGCCGAACTGATCGCCCTCGCCGATGTTGATCAGCCATGCGTCGTACTGAGCATCGCTCTTGCCGAGCGCGAGCAGTTCCTCCAGCATGATCGTGACTTTCTGGCCGTTCGGCGTGGCCAGCGAATAGAGCTGGAGCGGATGGCCGCCGACCGGAAGGTCCTTCTCATGCGTCGGACCGGCGATCGGACGGTTGATGTTCGCGAACCGGCCGCCGCTCGGCTTGCTCCAGGTCCAGACTTTCGGCGGGACGTACTCGTTGGTTTCGGCCATGCTCTTTCTCCCGGGGGGTCATTGCACATACCGCGAGGCCGGCCGCGGGCGCGGTGCCGCCGCGAACTCCCTTGTCGCCACCGCCCGCCTCCGCCCGACGGACGCTGTCGGCGTCGGCGCTCGCCAGCTTACAGTCGAAGACCTCGGTGCGCACGCCTCCGGTCTCGTCGCACTATGAACCTGCTCCGGAAATCCTCCGGTTGCAAAGCTTGCTGCGCCTTAGCCCAGCTTCGCGGATTGGGGCCAGAATCGCGTGGTGCGCTTCAAGCAAATCAAGGCCTTGGCCTGAAAGGTCTTCACTCCGGGGCGTTTGTTGGCGGCAGCGCGGCGGCGGCGATTTTGGGGGCCG
>NZ_JBKQOT010000364.1:0-7392 GCF_052145395.1 Roseiarcus sp. | reverse complement strand
CGCCTTCATCGACACCGTCTACAACGCCAAGCGTCTGCACTCGGCGCTCGGCTACAAACCCCCAGCCGAGTTCGAGGCCGAATTCCGCCGGGACAACCGCAACCCAACAAACAAGGACGAAGCCCTGGCACCGAATTAGCCGTGTCTCAGCCGAGGGGTGCAGTCCACAAATATTGTTGCGCGCGAATTTCTTCGTCATGCGACCCAACCCCGCGTAAGCGGCCGCGTCCCGTCCAAGACGGCGTCGATCCGTTTGCGCTTCATCAGAGGATCGCATGAAGGGATCATAGCGGTATTTCCGATTTTCCGCAATCAAAATCCGGGCCCCCGCCCTTCACGCGCGTGGGAGGGCGGTAGGGTGACGGTTTGACCGTCGCGACCCGATTTCATCGGGCTCTAGGGCCGGTTCGCCGGTCAACGGCGGAGGGGCGCGAAGCCCCTCCGCCTCCAACGCTCGCTACTTTCCGCCCCAGCGCTGCGGATAGCCGGGCAGGTCCTCGCAGCCGCACATGGCGTAGTGCAGCGGCGGCATCTTGTCGTTGACGTACTTGTCGAGGTCGGCCTGGGTGATGGTCGGCTGCGGCAGCTTCCAGTTCGGTCCGCTCACCGGCTCGCCCTTGAGGATCTCGACCGCGGCGATGATCGGCGTCCGCCACTGGAAGGTCGGATAGGTCGGGGCGATCGCCGTCAGGCTCTTTTCTTTCCACTTCTTGAGAAAGTCCTCCTGGTCCTCGCCGGTGATGATCGGATACGGCTTGCCTGCGTCCTCGAAGGCCTCGAGCGCGGCGACCGAGGTCGCGCCCGCGTCCATCCAGACCGCATCGATATTGCCGAAGCGATTGATGTAGTCCTCGACGATCTGCTTGGTCTTGGCGTTGTCGCCGCCGGTGAACTCGGCGCCGACGACGTTGATCCCGTGCTCCTTGAAGATCCGGTTGGCGGCCGACCATCGCGTCTCGAGCACGTCGACGCCGGGCGAGATTCTGAGCGCCAGCACCTTCCCGCCCTTGGGCAGTTTGTCGACGACGAAATTCGCCGTCTGGATGCCCCACCCATAGCCGCCGACGGGATTGATGAAAGTCACCGGGCACTGGGTGAGCACGCCGCGGTCGAACACGATCACCGGAAGCTTCTTGCACGCGGCCTCGACCGCAGGCGTCAGCGCGGCCGTCGTGGTCGGGGAGACGATGAGCAGGTCGCAGTTTCCGCTCTCGACGAAGGCGCTGATGTCGGAAATCTGCTTGTCGTCCTTGGCCTGGGCGTCGGCGACGGTGAAGGACTTGATGTCGTTCTTCAGCACTTCGACCTGCGCCTGCATGTTCGTGAAGCCGACAACGCGCCATGGGTTTTCGAGGCTCGCGTTCGAGAAGCAGATCCGGTACGGCCCGGGCTTCTTGTATTGCGACGTGTCGACCATCTTGCCGCCGACATGCTGCTCCCACGGCTTGCCGGCGGGCCCCTCCGGCGTCATCGCGAGCATATCCTTGGCGGCCTGGAATTCCTTCGGGTCGTCGAAGTTCTGGGCGAACGCTGGACTCGCGAGCCCCGCCAGCGCCGCGGCCGCGAGCATTGCGGCGACCGATGCTTTCACCATCATTTTCTTTCCTCCTGCCGACCATGCGGCTTTCACACGGCGCGCCTTTGCGTCGCCGTTATCCGACGCGGCGACGGCGCCATGCGCCGAACGCCACCGCCGCGATCAAAATGAGTCCCTGCGCGGTCTCCTTCAGCGGCTGCGGCAAGCCGAGCAGGGTCAGAAGCGTGAAGAGCGCGGTGAGCGTCAGGGCGCCGGCGACCGCGCCGACGACGGTGCCGCGCCCGCCCATGAGCTGGACCCCGCCGACAACGCAGGCGGCGATCGCCTGAAGCTCGAGCCCGAGCCCGACGTCGACCGAAACCCCGCCGAACCCGCCGAGCATGACCCCCGCCGTAACCGCCGACAGCGCCGAAATGACGAACGCCCCCAGCCGAACGGTTTCAACCTTGACGCCGGCGAGGCGAGCCGCGCGGGGGTTGTCGCCAACGGCGAACACCCGCCGGCCGAAGACGGTTCCGTGCAGGCCCCACCAGGCGAGCGCCGCGACGGCGGCGAGCACGAGGACCGCGAGCGGAAAGACTTTCACGACGGGCACGTCGTGAAACATGAAACGGCCGAACATCCGGAAATTGTCGGGCAGGTAGCCGCGCGGTGCGCCGCCGCACCACATCATCGCGGCGCCATTGACCGAGAGCAGCGTCCCGAGCGTCGCGATGAACGAAGGGGTCTTGAGGTAGGCGACGATCGCGCCGTTGATCAGGCCGACGACGAGACCGATCGCGTAGAGGACGCCGATCGCCCACCAGGTCTTCGAGGGGTCGTTGGCCGTAAGCATGGATCCGCCGATGACCGTGATCGTCACGAGCGATCCGACCGAGAGGTCGAACCCGCCGCTCACCAGCACGAAGACCTGCCCCGAGGCGAGGATCGCCAGCGGCGCCGCGCGGCGCAAAAAATTCATCGCGCCCGCGGGCTCGAGATAGCTCGGCTGCAGGAGCCCGACCGCGCCATAGAGAACGACGAGCACGACCACCGCGAAATTGATCTGCCGGGCGAACGCGGCCGCGGGCGAGGCGTGCTTGCTGTCGTCGAGAACGACGGTCATGCGACGAGGTCCCGCGACCGCACGGCGTAGACGGCGACGGCGGCGACGACGATCGCGCCGCGCAGGACGAGCTTGGGATAGGCGGAGACGCCGAGCATGTTGAAGGCCGCGTCCAGCGACGCAAACAGAAGGACGCCCGCCAGAGTCCCCCAGACGCCCCCACGCCCGCCAGCAAGCAGCGTCCCGCCGATGACGACGACCGCAATCGACTCGAGATCGTAGACGCCGTCGCGACCGACCCAGGGCGCGCCGGAGCGCAGGCGGCTGGCAAGATAGAGCCCCGTGACGCCTGCGGTCAGGCTGCACGCGACATGCGCTCCGATCGTGACGAAATCGGTTCTTATCCCTGCGAGCCGCGCCCCTTCGACGTTGCCGCCCACGGCGTAGAGATGGGCGCCGAACTTGGTCGCTCCGAGGACGACCGAGGCGAGCGCCGCGAGCACGAAGAGGCCGATCACCGAGAATGGCGCGCCGCCCCAGCCGCCGTAGGCCAGCGCCTGAAACTCCTTCGGCACCGAGCCCGCGAAATTGGTGAAGCTCGCTGAGAGCAGACCCTGCAAAATAAGACCGACGCCGAGCGTCGCGATGAATGCATTGACCTGAAGCCATGCGATCAGCGCCCCATTCAGGACCCCTACCGCCGCCGAAACGATGATGACGAGAGCGACGGCCGGCAGCATCATCTCGGGCCGCCCCTGCATGACGTAGGACGCGAGCACGGCGCCGACGCTAATGAGGTTCGCCACCGACAGGTCGATCGAGCCGGCGAGGATCGCAAAAGTCTGCCCGATCGCGACGATCCCAAGCGCCACCATCCTTTGAAGCAGACCAACCACGCCCTCAGCTTCGAGCATTTTCGTCTGCCCGGTCCAAAGCGCCACGCCGACATAGAGCGCGACGGATCCAACGAACAGCAAGAGCGGTGCGGCTAGGCCGAAGCGTCCGACGGAAGGGGAAGGAAGCGCGCCGGCGTCGCTCATTGCGCCCTCATTTGCGGCGCGCGATCGTCGTGACCGACGGCCAGCGCCATGACGTCCTCTTCGCCCGCGCCGCCCGGCAGTTCGCCGGCGACCCCACCTTCCCGCATCACCACAATCCGATCGCTCACGCCGACGATTTCCGGCAGGTCGGACGAGATCATCAAAATGCCGCGCCCGCGGCCGGCGAGGTCGCGCATGATCCGGTAGATCGCGGCTTTCGCCGCCACGTCGACGCCCCGCGTCGGCTCGGAAAAAACCAGGACCTGAGGGTCGAGCGCGAGCAATCGCGCGATGATCACCCGCTGCTGATTGCCGCCGGAAAGCTGCCGGATTTCTTGATCGAAATTCGCGGCGCGCACGTCGACCTGCTTCAGCCGCTCGTCGGTCGCCGCCGTCGACATCGGCGCGGCGTTGGGGGACCTGAGGAGGTTGGCGAACGCCCGCTGGCTTAGCGCGGCGTTATCGCGCACCGACTGCTGCATCAGGAGACTTTCGCGCTTCCGGTCCTCCGCGACGCGGCCGAGCCCTGCTTCGAGCGCAGACCGCGGGTTCGAAAACGCGACGACCTTGCCGGCAATCTCCATCGTCCCGCTCTCGAACGGCTCGTCTCCGGCGATGGCCCGGCCGAGCGCGCTCTTCCCCGAGCCTTCGAGGCCGGCGACGCCGACGATTTCACCCGCGCGGACAGCGAGATCGACGCCGCGCAGTCGCCCGTTGGTCCCACCGCGGATGACGAGCGTCGGCGATCCGGGGGCGACGGTTGAACGGGGCGGGTAGAAGTCGCTGAGGTCGCGGCCGACCATGGCGCGGACGAGGCGGCCGGTCGGCGCCTCGGCGAGCGGCGCGGTCAGCACGGTCCGGCCGTCCTTCAGCACGGTCACGCGATCCGCCACGGCCTGGATTTCCGACAGGTGATGCGAGATGTACACGATCGTGACGCCCTGCCGGCTCAGGCGCCGGACGAGATCGAGCAGGCGCGAAGCATCGGCGCCGTCGAGGGCTGCGGTCGGCTCGTCCATCACCAGGATCTTCGCGTCGAGGGCGAGCGCCTTGGCGATCTCGACGATCTGTTGATGGGCAATCGACAGGTCGCCCGCCGCGACGTCGGGCGCGATGGCCGAGCCGAGGCGATCGAGGAGCCGCGCCGAATCTGTGCGCATTTTGCGGCGGTCGAGCGCGCCGAAGCGCGAAGGCTCGAGGCCGAGGTAGATGTTCTCGGCGACCGTCCGATACGGCAGAAGGCTCAGCTCCTGGTGGATGATGCTGATCCCCGCCCGGCGGGCGGCGACAGGATGGGAGAACGAGACGTCGCGCCCGTCGAGGCGGATGCGCCCGGCGTCGGGGGGATAGATCCCGCCGAGGACTTTTATGAGAGTCGACTTGCCGGCGCCGTTCTCGCCGCAAAGCGCGTGAACCTCGCCACGCGCGCAGCCGAAGCTGACGTCGTCGAGCGCCCGCACCCCGGGGAATGTCTTGACGATGTTGAGCATCTCGAGCGCGAGCGGCTGATCCGTCACGGCGGCGTCTCTTTGTGTTCAGCCGATGCGCCCGTCCGTTTGTCGTCGAACAAGCGCTCCAAGGCCGCCGCGCGCCTTCGCGCAGGATTCAGCCCGCCTCTGGGCGCTGCAAGTACGGTCTCGCTCTGTTTTTCCGTCCCAGCCGGCGCTCTTGCGCACAGGTACGCCATTGAAGGCGCCCTCCCAATTCCCCTCACGTGATTTTGGCGGCGAGGAACGGCGCTCATGATGGCGCCGGCGAGCGAAGCCGTCGAGTCCCTGCCGCCATGGTCATCGACTTAAGGAGGCCCGCGAGCGTGATTGTCCGCGGCGCTCGTTCTCGAAGGCTTGGGACGAACGGCTGGCGGAACTGGCCCACCTGATCCGCCCTATCAGCCCTCGATCGGCTCGACCGATGCGATCTCGATGCCGAAGCCGGAGAGCCCCACGTAGGTGCGTGGGTGATTGGTCCTGAGCCTTATCGACGAGACGCCGAGATCGCGCAGGATCTGTGCGCCGAGACCCACTTCGCGCCACTGTCTTTCGCGCATGGTGTCGGATCCGGACGACTCCGCGCCGAAGTTCACCGGTACCCCCGCCGATCCGTCGCGCAGGTAGACGAGCGTGCCCCGCCCCTCCTCCTTGAACCGCTGCAGCACCTTGGGGATCGCGCCGCCGCTGAACACGTCGTTGACGATGTCGCAGCGATGAAGCCGCGCCGGCATGTTGCGGCCGTCGCCGACGGAGCCGTGGACGAAGGCGAAATGCAGGACCGAATCGAAGGTCGTGCGATAGGCGTAGCCCTGAAGCTCGCCGATCGGCGTCTCGACGGGAAAGGTCGCCACCCGCTCGACCAGCTTCTCGCGCCCCTGCCGGTAGGCGATGAGATCGGCGACCGAGATCCGTTTGAGATTGTGCGTCTCGGCGAAGGTCGCGATCTGCGGCCCGACCATGACGGTGCCGTCGTCGTTGGCGAGCTCGCAGATGACCGCGACCAAGGGCAATTGGGCAAGCTTGCAGAGATCGACCGCGGCTTCGGTGTGGCCGGAACGCATCAAGACGCCGCCCTCTTTCGCAATCAACGGGAAGACATGACCCGGGCGGGCGAAGTCGCTCGCGCCCATGTTGCCGTTTGCGAGCGCCCTTACCGTATTGCAGCGTTGCTCGGCGGAGATGCCGGTGGTCAGGCCGTGCTTGACGTCGACCGAGACGGTGAAGGCCGTGCCGAGCGGGGCGTCGTTCGCCGCCACCATCGGCGGCAGGTTCAAACGCCGGGCGTCCGCCGTCGTCAGCGGGGCGCAGACGATGCCGCAGCCGTTGCGGATGATAAACGCCATCTTCTCGGTCGTGCAGAGCGAGGCTGCGACGATCATGTCGCCCTCGTTCTCCCGGTCGTCGTCGTCGGTGACGACCACGATCTCGCCGCGCGCGAAGGCTTCGATGGCTTCCGTGACGGGATTGGTCATGTCGGGTCCTTTTCGCCCTGTCGGCGGGTTGAGCAGGAAATCGTTGGGCGTGACCGCGCCGTCAGTTTCGGCGACGATGCGCTCGGCGGTCTCGCGCGACAGCCAAGCGCCGTCGCCGCGGCATATCAGCGTCACGGCGCCGGGAGAAACGCCGATGCGCCGGGCGAATTCCGCGCGCGAGACGCCCTTTTGCCTGAGCCAGACGACGAGTTTCATGCCACAACATAAGCGGCGCTTTAGCTTGGCTCAACCCCGGGCAGAGCGTTTAGCAAGGCTCAATCCACCCGGATCAGCATCTTGCCGAAGTTCCCGCCACGCAAAAGGTCGACCAGGGCCAGCGGCGCGTTCTCGAGGCCGTCCCGGATCGTCTCACGCCACTTGAGCCCGCCCGCGGCGACATGGCCGGCGAGCTCGGCCAAGGCCTGGGGCCAGAGATCCATGTGGTCGGAGACGATGAAGCCCTCGACCTTGATGCGCCGGACGAGGAAGATTCGCATGTCGGGCAGAGCGGTCGGGGCGCCCTCATAAGAGGCGATCAGGCCGCAGATCGCCGCCCGCGCGAAGTCGTTGAGCCGCCGCAGCGCCTGCTGGAACGGCTCGCCGCCGACGTTCTCGAACAGGCCGTCGACACCGCTGGGAACCGCGGCCTTGAGCTCCTCGGCGAAGTTTTGCGACTTGTGGTCGACGCAGGCGGCGTAGCCGAGCTCCTTCCCGGCGTAGGCGCATTTCTCCGCCCCGCCCGCAAGCCCGACGGCGCGCGCGCCGGCCGCCCGAGCGAGTTGCCCGACGACCGAGCCGACCGCCCCGG
>NZ_JBKQOT010000363.1:0-4011 GCF_052145395.1 Roseiarcus sp. | reverse complement strand
AGCCGGAGTGGCACATCACGGTGTTCCTGGTGGTGGTCTGGGTGCTCTACGCGGGGGTCTTCATCGCCACCCTGCTGAAGCGCGCCGAGCCGCACATCTACGTCGCCAACTGGTTCTACCTCGCCTTCATCCTGACGATCGCGATGCTGCACCTCGGCAACAACGCCGCGGTGCCGATCTCGCTCTTCTCCTCGAAGTCCGTCATCGTGTGGAGCGGTGTGCAGGACGCGATGTTCCAGTGGTGGTACGGCCACAATGCGGTCGGCTTCTTCCTGACCGCCGGCTTCCTCGCGATCATGTACTACTTCGTGCCGAAGCGCGCGGAGCGGCCGATCTACTCCTACCGGCTGTCGATCATCCACTTCTGGGCGCTGATCTTCCTCTACATCTGGGCCGGTCCGCACCACCTGCACTACACCGCGCTGCCGGACTGGACGCAGACCCTCGGCATGACCTTCTCGATCATGCTTTGGATGCCCTCGTGGGGCGGCATGATCAACGGCCTGCTGACGCTGTCGGGCGCATGGGACAAGCTGCGCACCGACCCCGTCCTGCGCATGCTCGTCGTGTCGGTCGCCTTCTACGGCATGTCGACCTTCGAAGGCCCGGCGATGTCGATCAAGACGGTCAACTCGCTGTCGCACTATACCGACTGGACCGTCGGTCACGTGCACTCGGGCGCGCTCGGCTGGGTCGCCTTCGTCTCGTTCGGCGCCATCTACTGCCTGGTTCCCTGGCTGTGGAACAAGCGCGATCTGTACTCGCTGAAGCTGGTCAACTGGCACTTCTGGATCGCGACTCTCGGCATCGTCCTCTACATCACCTCGATGTGGGTGTCGGGCATCCTTCAGGGCCTGATGTGGCGCAGCTACACCCCGCAGGGCTATCTCGAGTACTCATTCATCGAGACGGTCGCGGCGATGCATCCGTTCTACGTGATCCGCGCCCTCGGCGGCCTGCTGTTCCTGATCGCCTACTGCCTGATGCTGTACAACGTCTACATGACGATCACGGCGTCCGAGGCGGCGGCGCCGGCGGCGCAGCCTTCTCTCCAGCCCGCGGAATGAGGACCTGAGACCATGAGCAGCTCAACGCAGACTCAACATGGCGGGTCGTCATTCTTCGCCAGGCACCACATCCTGGAGAAGAATCCGATCCTGCTGGTCATCGGCATCCTGATCATGGTCGCCATCGGCGGCCTGGTCGAGATTGTCCCGCTCTTCTACCTGAAGAGCACCATCGAGCCGGTCGAGGGCATGCGGCCCTATACGCCGCTCGAACTCGCCGGCCGCAACATCTACGTGCGCGAAGGCTGCTACCTTTGCCACAGCCAGATGATTCGCTCGCTGCGCGACGAGGTCGAGCGCTACGGCCACTTCTCACTCGCGGCCGAGAGCATGTACGACCATCCCTTCCAGTGGGGCTCGAAGCGCAACGGCCCGGACATCGCCCGGGTCGGCGGCAAGTACACCGACTCCTGGCACGTCTCGCACCTGATGAACCCGCGCTCGGTCGTGCCCCAGTCGATCATGCCGAGCTACGCCTTCCTGTTCGATACGGCGCTCGATACGCGGGAACTCGAGGCCAACGTCGCGACCAACCGCGAGGTCGGCGTGCCGTACACCGACGAGCAGATGGCCAACGTCATGACGGACCTCAAGGCCCAGGTGAGCCCGGACACGGCCGAGGCGGCGGCGCTTCTCAAGCGCTATCCCAAGGCGGTCGTGCGCAAGTTCTATCCGGGCTCGCCCGAGGTCACCGAGGGCGACGCCGTGATCGCCTATCTGCAGATGCTGGGCACCCTCGTCGACTTTAAGCAGTTCGACGACAAGGCCAACCTGCGCTGACCGGATAGGGGATCGCAATGTCAACGACCTACGAATGGCTTGCGCAGTTCGCGCAATCGGCCGGCACCGTCTACTGTTTCCTGTTTTTCCTCGCGACGCTCGTCTACGCGCTTTGGCCGAAGAACGGCGTGCGGTTCCATGATGCGGCCCGCATGCCGCTGCGGGAGGATTGAGCGATGACCACCGACCCGAATCACGTCGATAAAGTCTCCGGCCAGACAACCACGGGGCACGAGTGGGACGGCATTCGCGAACTGAACACGCCGCTGCCGCGCTGGTGGCTGTGGCTGTTCTACCTTTGCATTGCCTTCGCGTTCGTCTACTGGATCTTCTATCCGGCCTGGCCGCTGGCCAGCAGCTTCACGCCCGGCATATTGGGCCACACCAACCGCGCGGCCGTGCTGGCTGACGTTGCAGCTGGACAGGCGGCTCGCGCGCAGGCGGCGGCGGGCCTCGAAAAGGCGAGCATCACTGAGATCGCCGGCGACCCCAAGCTGCTCGAGCTCGCGCTCGCGCAGGGCAAGGCGGCCTTCGGCGACAACTGCACGCCGTGCCATGGCTCGGGCGGGCAGGGCCAGAAGGGCTATCCCAACCTGACCGCCGGGCGCTGGCTGTGGGGCGGGACTCTGGACCAAATCCAGACCACGATCACCCACGGCATCCGCGCGCCGGGCGATCCCGACACCCATACCAGCGCCATGCCCGCGTTCGGCAAGGACGGCATTTTGAAGCCGGAGGAGATCCGTCAGGTCGCCAACTACGTGCGCACCATCGACGGCCTCGAGCCGGAGCAGGGCGTCGACGTCGCCGCCGGCAAGAAGATCTTCGCCGACAATTGCGTCGCTTGCCACGGCGAGGACGGCAAGGGTAACCTCGACATGGGCTCCGCCAACCTGACGACCAAGGTCTGGTTGTACGGCAACGACATCAACGACCTCGTCTACACCATCACCAACGCGCGCAACTCGACCATGCCCGCTTGGGGAAAGCGGCTTGACCCCGAGACGATCAAGTCGCTGGCCGTGTACGTCCACAGCCTGGGCGGCGGAAATTAAAGGACGGATTTGAAGTGACTATTGGCGCCGAGGAGGTCTACGACGACGGTCCATTGTATGAAGCGGCAAAGAAGGTTTATCCCCAGCGAATCTGGGGGACCTACCGGCGCTTAAAATGGATCGTGTTGTGGGTCGCGCTCGGCGTCTACTACGTCGTTCCGTTCATAAGGTGGAACCGGGGACCGAGCCTGCCTGACCAGGCGGTCCTGATCGATATCGCGCACTCGCGCTTCTACTTCTTCTTCATCCAGATCTGGCCTCAGGAGGTGTATTATTTCACCGGCCTCTTGATCCTCGCGGCGCTGATTCTGTTCCTCTCCAACGCGCTGTACGGCCGCGTGTGGTGCGGCTACGCCTGTCCGCAGACCGTATGGACCGACCTCTATTTCTGGGTCGAGCGCGCTATCGAGGGCGATCGTCGCGACCGAATGAAGCTCGACGCCATGCCCTGGACAGCCGAAAAGATCATGAAGCGGGTCGCCAAGCATGCGGTCTGGCTCCTGATCGCCTTGGCCACCGGCGGCGCCGCGATGCTCTACTTCGTCGACGCGCCGACCCTCATGAGACAATTCTTCACCCTTGAGGCGCCGGCCATCGCCTACATCTGGGCGGGCATCCTGACGCTCACGACCTATTCGCTCGCCGGCCACCTGCGTGAGCAGGTCTGTCTCTACATGTGCCCGTGGCCGCGTATCCAGGCGGCGCTGACCGACAACGAGGCGCTCAACGTCACTTACAGGGTCGACCGTGGCGAGCCGCGCATGTCGGTGAAGGAGGCCCAGCGAGTTCGGGCCCATCATCAGCCCGCCGGCGACTGCGTCGACTGCCTGCAATGCGTCGCCGTCTGCCCGACCGGCGTCGACATCCGCAACGGCCCTCAGCTGGGCTGCATCAACTGCGGCCTCTGCATCGACGCCTGCGACGCGGTGATGACCAAGATCAAGCGTCCGATCCGCCTGATCGCCTTCGACAACGACGAGATCCGCGAACGGCGGATGCGCGGAGAGGCCAACGCCTTCCACCCCGTCCGGCCGCGCACCATCATGTATGCCGCGCTGATCGCGCTGACCGGCGGCATCATGCTGTACGTGCTCGCGACGCGCTCGAAC
>NZ_JBKQOT010000362.1:0-6440 GCF_052145395.1 Roseiarcus sp. | reverse complement strand
GGTCCTCGAGGCCGGGAAAATAGAGGGCGGTCACGAGGATGAGCGTTGCGCCCCAGCCGCGAATCCATCCCGTGGGAACCGGCGTTGGCAGCCCGAACGTCTGCGAAACGAAATCGGGCAGGAACATGCATCCGAGACCGATAAGAAGGTGCAAGACCATGTTGAAGCCGAGCGCCTTCCGATAAACGCTCTTGCGTCCCGCGGCTTGGGCTTGGCTCCAGCCAAGCATCAGGGCGTCCGTCATGCCCGCCTCCAATCAGAACGTCAGCAGATAGGCCAGGAGATTCTGCTTTTCGTCGTTCGGTAGGTCTGTTCCATAGGCGTGGCCTCCCGCGCTGTTGCCGCGCGCGCTCGTGTCGAAGCAGAAAACACCAGGCGTCTCGGCCGGCGGACAGGGCGGCGCCTGAAAGCCGCCCCTGACGGGATCGATCACGTCCGATCCGCGCAGGAATCGCTTCGGCCTTTGATCGGGCGGCAGCAGGAGATCGGCGAGCGTCGGGACCGATCCGTTGTGCAGATAGGGAGCGCGCAGCCAGAGGCCGTCGAGGGGGACGTTGGCGTATCCGTCCGTTTTGACGAAGTGCGTGAACTGATAGGGCGTGCCGGCAAACATGGCCGAGAGCTGCCAGTCGCGGAACTGTTGGGTGTACGAGTTGAGCCGGTTTGGATCGGCGCCCAGGTCGTCGTTCGGCTCCACCGTGCCGATTTTCGCGCCTTCGAAGACATAGCCGTCGGGACCCTGCCAGCCGTGGCAGCCGGCGCACGCCTGCATGTAGGTCGCCTTGCCGCGGGCGGCCGAGGCCGGGTCGGGCCGATAGGGGCTCGGCGGTGGCTTCAAATCCATGAGCCAGGCCGCGTTGCGCTCGATTGCCGCGTGGTCGACCGTTTTCGGCGTCACGCCTGCGCCAACCGCCGCCGACAGATTGCGCTCATCCAGAGAATCGTTGTTTCCGTCCCAGTGCAGGCTCATCGTCTTGCGCGGGCGCTGGTTGAAAATCGCCGGAAAATCGGCGGTCCCCACGGCCTCCGCGTCGGGGACGCGGCTTCCGGGCGGCAGCTCGAGTAGAAGCTTATAAGGGTTGAACGTATCGACACGGCCCGGCCCCCACGGCGGCTGCGACGCCACCAGCGGCAGGAGTCGCGCCCGATGTTCGATCAGGCCTTCGCGCACACGCGGCAGCACCGCGTAACGCCAGGCGAGGCGGTCGATCCAATCGAAATGCGCGCCCTGACGCTCCATCGCCGGGATCAGCGTGTTCGGCGCCAGTCGCTCGTCCGAGGCGATGTCGAGGATAAAGCGCACGAAGCGGTAGAGGTTGAGATTGTTCGAGGGCATACCCGCCACGATGTGCCGCGGCGAGGCGGACGTTTCGCGCCAGGCGCCGACGTGGCATGTCCCGCAATTGAACCAGACGACCTCGACGCCGCTGACCTGGCGGCGCGAGATGCCGATCGGCAGATCGCGCTGACGGCCTGCGGCGTCCTGCTCGTAGAGGAAGCCAAAGGCCGAATAGTCGTTACGGCCCTCGAACTGCTCGGGAAAGAGGCTCGGCAGCGTTTTCCACATCCAGTAGGGCAGGCCGCTGTTGGGCTCCGTCCCGATCGAGCCGTACATGAAGTGCGCGGTGTCGTCCCCGTAGGCGGGCGTTGCGTCGCCGCGGAATTTCATGAAGGCGACGGCGCCCAGGACGACAGTCGCCAGACCGACGAGCAGCAGCGCAAGCGCGATCAGCCACGTCAGAGACAAGAGCCACATGCGTGACCGCAATTGAATCTGAACGGCGGTGAAAGGCTCGTTGATATCGGTCATCGCGACATCACCTCCTTGGAGGGGATCACGAACTGACCGTGCACGCGGTAGACCGACATGACCGCGTCGATCATCGCCTCACGGCTCGGGTAGCGCGAAACGTCGTAGCAGCCCATCGGATTCTTCATCGCGCTGACGAGGCAACGGTTGCAGTACGTGCAGGGCTTCTCGGGACGGTCGGCCCCGGCGGCCCACTGCTGCACGAGGTCGTTGTTGGCGACGAGCGAGCGGGCGATCGCGACGCCGTCGACCGCCCCGGCATTGATGGCGTTGCGGATGAACGAGGCCGTCTGGAACCCGCCGGTGCAGAGGACCGGGATCTTGACCGCCTTCCGGATGACGCGCGCCTCTTCGACATTCACCCCCTCGATCGGCTTGCCCTTCTTCATGCGGAACCAAAGCCAGTGGAAGATCGGCCTCAACGGCGGATAGCGGAACAAGAGATAGTTGCGCATCCCGTGCACGCCGGAAGAGATCATCGCGTCATAGGTGGTCGTGAGGGTCTCGAGCGAAAGGTCGCCGGGCGGATTGAGGGGGTGGGGAAAGAGCGAGCCTTGCGAGACATGGATCGCGTCGGCGCCGGCCGCTTCCGCCCATTTTGCGATCTTCACCGTGTCGTCTAGGGTGTTGCCTGGCTTCTCCCACGGGATGACGTTGTTGTGGTCGACTGCGCTGAGCTTGACCTGCAAATGGAAGTCGCGCCCGACGGCGTTGCGGATCGCCTCGATCACATTCAGGAGAAACCGCGCCCGGTTTTCCAGGGAACCGCCATATTCATCCTTGCGGTCGTTGATGCCTGACGACATGAACTGGCTGAACAGGTAGCCGTTTGCCGAATGTAGCTCGACCCCGTCGAGGCCGGCTTCGCGCGCCCGCCAGGCGCCGCGCGCAAAGGCCGCAATCGTATGATCGATCTCGGCCTTGCTCATCGCCTGGCAAAGGAACCCGTGCAGGGGCTCGGTTCGGCTGGTCGAGCTTGGCGCTTTGCGGGCCTGGTTGTGAACGCCAGGCAGGTCCATCTGGCGGCCCGAATGGCTCAGCTGCATGATGAACTTGGCGTCGAAGCTGTGAACAGCCTCGCCGAGCTTCGCCCAGAGGGGAATGAAGTCGTCGCGGTGCACGGTCGCGTAGCCGGCGATGATCCGTCCCTCCATCAGCACGGGAACGTAGGAGGAAATGATCGCGCCCACTCCTCCAGCTGCAAATTTGGACTCCCAATTGATCCGGGTCTGCGTCAGCGAGCCGTCCTCGCCGTCAAAGCGACCGGATATGCTGGAGCGGAAAATTCGGTTTTTCACCGTCAGGTTGCGAAACTTCAAGGGAGAAAAGATTGGATCGTCTTCCATCAGGCTTCCCCCTGCGCGGCTCGCCACACGGCGGCGAGCAACGCGGGCGCCCAGGCGTGCGCGGGGCAGCGGGCCCAGCTTTGCGTCATGAACGCCGTGCTTGGGCTCGGCGCGCGACTGTTGGCGGCGTCGAGCTGCAGAAGAACCAGTGTCGCAGGGCTGTATTCGCCGGCGAGCGTTAAGCCGGCCTCCGTCGGCTGGCGCACGACCTGCTGGGGCGCGACGAGGCATTGCGCGGTGGCCGCTTCGGGGGTGAGCCGCCGGCGGGTGGCGGGATCGGCCCAGAGCGCGCGCATGCGCAAGAAGCCGGCGACTAAGTTGTGCACGGCGACGCCGGTGCCGTGGACACCGGACGGGTCGCCGCCGACCTTGTCCGCCAGCAGACGCCTGGCCTTCGCGACCGCCCCCGTGACGGCCCACCAAAAGACGAGCAGGAGATTGAAGGTGCGCGGCGCCTGGTCGAGCACGCGCGCCGCGGCCCAGCTCCTTGCGTCGCCCTCGTAATCTGCGCTGAAGAGCCGGCCGACCGCTTCCTGCGCGAGCGGTCCGACCGACGCGTCAGGCCCCTCGCCACGCAAGTAGCTCGCGAGCTTTTCGACGGACGGATCGCCCAGGCCGAGGGCCGCTGCAATCGCATTGAGGCGGGCTTCGAGGGCAGCTTGCGCCGACTTCGGCCGCTCAGGTCCATGCGGCGCGACGGGCGGCAGCGGTTCGCCGTTGAGGCTCAGCGCCTTGCGGATGCGGCGCGTTACGATGCGATTGAACAGCGGCCCCCTTCCTCCGTAGTTCCGGTCGAGGCGAGGGTCATTGGCGAGGTCGGCGATCAGCTCGGGATCGCTGACGGTCAGGACATCCAGAAGAGCCGGAATGCGCAGTCTCATGTTGAGCCGAGGCTCCACGGAAAAAAGACATTGCGGACGTTGGCGAACAGCGGCGCCAGAGACGAGGCGTGCCGCTGAAGCACCGTGCGCATGCTGTTGTCGGCGACCCACTGGAAGCCGGCGGGCGTATAGACGTCCGGCGTGAAATCGGTCGTGAAGAAGCGGTCGCTCCGCAGCCGTCGCGAAGCCATCAGGATGAAGATGCGAAACACCGTGTCCGAGAAGCCGAAGCCGGGCGGCGTGCCGGGGTTGGCCTGCGCTTCGCAGAGCGTGCCGACGAGCAGATCCACGTCCTCGACGGTCGCATAGATCGCCCGCACTTCCTCCCGCCAATTCGGATTGGTCGTCAGTTCCTCGAAGGTCTTCGGGACCGGCATTCCAATGAGGCGGCGGAATTGGCAATAGCGGGGAACGCCGCGCTCGCGGTCGCGCAGGATGTCGGTCGCGGCAAGATCGGTGTAGATACCTTCCTTAGGCTTTTCCGGCAGCCGTCTCAGGCTGTTCGGGTAGTTGTGTAAGGCCAGCGCCCCGGGATTGCTGGTAGCGAGCGAGTAGAGCACGTCGTCAAAGCTGATCGTGCGATAGACGCGCGCCGCGCCGGCATGGGCAACGTCGAGAAGCGACAGCTTCGCAAGCTCCTGATTGTCCCGATGACTGCGCATCGAGAACGTGTCCGGCATCAGCGGATGCATGCGGTAACAGGCCGTGAACTCCTCGGTCATCGCGTAAGGCGCCGAGTCCTGCCCCCCGGGCGAACCCGGAATGCCGGAGATTTCCTCGGCATCGCTCAGGCGGCCATAGCCCCGCCAATAATGTTCGCCGGCTATTCCCCACCAGTTCCCGCGCATGGCGAAGCGCCCTTCCGGCGAGTTCATGAGCGAGGGCGTCCACTCGGTCGTATGAATCTTCGCGATGAGTGCGGTCACCGTGAGACGCGCTTTCTGGAACAGCCACTCGCCCTCCGCCTCGGGGAAGTCGACTTTGAGCCGGTCGACAACGGCGTTGTGCTCCCGCGCGAACAGTGTGTGCATGACCGAAAGGCCGAGCCACCAGTTGCCGTTGACGCCGGTAAGTTCGAGATCGGGGAACTTTGCGCCTTCCGGGTCGCTGATCTCGTCGCGGATCGGCTCGATCGGCAGGTGGCCGTCCGGCGTGAGCCCGATCTTGCCGTCCGGCAGCAGCTGCCTCGTCTGGGGATCGCTGCGGATCAGCTTCTGGCGCGTCAGCGAAGAGCCATAGATTTGCGACCCGTCCCACCAGTGGGTGACGGTGTTGGTAAAGGTCGAAGGCCGGCCGTCGTCGGCCGGTGTGGTCGGCGCCCGCGTCGTGCGCAGGATCGACATCGGGTTCTGCGGCCAGTCGTCGTCGGAAGCGATCGGCACCTCATACGGGTTCGCCGGGTCGTTGACTCCGTGACTCAGCCAATCGTGCACCATGAACTGAAGCCACGCAGGGACGAGCACGTTGAGATAGGGAACTGGCGCGAATTCGCGGCGCGCCAGGAGTTCGCTGCTGACGCGGCGCGGATTGGGCTCGAGCAGCGATCGCGCCGCTTCGCCGAACGTCTCGCTGATCGGCACGTTGCGACCGAACCGCGCGCCCGCCATGCCCATCCAAGGGAGTTCAAGGCTGTTGAAGGAGCCGTCCGCGGTTCTGTGTCCTTTGACGTCTTCGGCGGGCGGGTCCAACGCCGGGGCGGCGGTCTCCGTATTGAAGAGATTACGCTGCCGCATGATGACGCGGACGCCGGCGAGCGTCGGAATTGCGATGAGAAATGGCCACTTGTGCCATGGCGCGAGGGCGCTTGTGACGCGAGCGAACGCCGAAAGAATGCGGTCACCCAACCCTGCAGCCATCGGTTCCCCCAAGACCCAGCTTCAGAAAGACGATCTGTCGCTCTCTCTACTTCCCAACCCAATGCTCTTATTGTCAACCCTACAGGGCTAGCCAGTATTCCGTCTGTGATCCAAATCACACAACCGCAAGGAGTTGAGCTCTAGGCGGGTAGCAATAATCGACGAGACGGCCGGGAGCGTCAGCGATAGGGAATTGCGGCAAACCCCCTAAAACAACGGTCCTATCGGTCAACACCTGATGCGTGAACCCGGCGAATTGGTGGGTGCGAGCGATGGCGCGCTTCTCCGTGTTGCTTGCGCTGACGTAAGGCGACGCCCAAAAACTGCCGAATCGGTCAGGCGACCTTCCCCCCACGAAACCGCCTGAGATGCCGAAAGAACACGTACCGCTTATTTTTGGGCGTCGCCTAAGGAATGGAAGCTCGCTAACGAACTTCCGGTTCGGTGAAGGGTTTCGGGCGCCGGCCCTTTGCGGACGGTGGGGCATGCGTCGGGGCCGGCGCTCGAAAGCCTCCCAAGGAGGAAACCGCGGGGAGGTTGGGGGCCG
>NZ_JBKQOT010000361.1:0-6040 GCF_052145395.1 Roseiarcus sp. | reverse complement strand
CGCTCCCGCTCCCCTTCCCCCAACGGAACGATCGATGGCCGCTCCCGCCCCGCTCTCCCCGCTTGCGCCAAAGAAATATCCGGCTTTGCCGCCGATCGCCGGCGTCCGCTTCGCCACCATCGCCGCGGGCGTGCGCTACGAGGGGCGCACAGACGTGATGATGGCGGTGTTCGACGGGCCGGCCGAGGTTGCGGGCGTGTTCACCCGCTCGAAGTGCCCGTCGGCGCCGGTCGACTGGTGTCGCCAGCAGCTCAAGGACGGCAAGGCGCGGGCGCTGATCGTGAATTCGGGCAGCGCCAACGCCTTCACCGGCCATAAGGGGATCGAGGCGGTCGAACTGGTGGCTGAAGCCGCGGCCAAGACGATTGGCTGCCGGGCCAGCGAAGTGTTCATGGCCTCGACGGGCGTGATTGGCGAGCCGCTCGACGGCGCGCGGATCGCGCGCGTTTTGGCCGACCTCTGCGACAGCGCTCGAGAGGACCGCCTCATGGACGCCGCCAAGGCGATCATGACGACCGACACCTATCCCAAGGTCGCCACCGTCTTCGCCCCGCTCGGAGACACGATCGTGGCGATCAACGGCATCGCCAAGGGCGCCGGCATGATCGCGCCCGACATGGCGACCATGCTCTCGTACGTCTTCACCGACGCTCCGATCGGATCGGCGGCGCTGCAAGCGATGCTGTCGAAGTCGGTCGAGCGTTCTTTCAACGCCATCACCGTCGACAGCGACACCTCGACCTCCGACACACTGATGCTGTTCGCCACCGGCGCAGCGAAGTCCGCGCCGCGGATCGAGGACCCCGCCGACGAGCGCCTCGGTCCTTTCCGGCGCGCGCTCGACAAGCTTCTGCGCTCGCTCGCCCATCAGGTGGTGCGCGACGGCGAGGGCGCGCGCAAGTTCATCGAGGTCCAAGTCGAGGGCGCGGCGACCCGCAAGGCCGCCAAGCGCATCGCGCTGTCGATCGCCAACTCGCCGCTGGTCAAGACCGCGGTCGGCGGCGAGGACGCGAACTGGGGCCGCGTTGTGATGGCCGTCGGCAAGGCCGGCGAGAAGGCCGAGCGGGACAAGCTCGACATCTATTTCGGCAGGATCCGCGTCGCCCATCAGGGCCTGCGTGATCCCGCCTACGACGAGGCGGAAGCCTCGGCCTATATGAAGAAGCCCGAGATCAAGATCACCGCCGACCTCGGCATCGGCCGCGGGCGGGCGACGGTCTGGACCTGCGACCTGACCAAAGAGTACGTGGCGATCAACGGCGACTATCGCTCGTGAAGCTATTGCTGGTCGTCGCGGCGGCGCTCGTCGACGTCGACAACCGCGTGCTGCTGGCCCAGAGGCCCAAAGGCAAGGCGCTCGAGGGGCTTTGGGAGTTTCCCGGCGGCAAGATCGATGCGGGCGAACGGCCCGAGGACGCGCTGATCCGCGAACTCAGGGAAGAGCTCGGGATCACGGTCAAGGCGCCCTGCCTCGCGCCGTTGACCTTCGCGAGTCACGCGTACGACGACTTCCACCTCCTCATGCCGCTTTACATCTGCCGCAAGTGGGAGGGCTTCGTGCAGCCGCTCGACGGGCAGGCGCTGAAATGGGTGCGCCCGAAAGACCTGCGCAACTACCCCATGCCGCCCGCCGACGCGCCGCTCATTCCGCCACTGCAGGACCTGTTGGGGTAGGGCCTCACGCGCCGAACAGGGCGACCCCTTCGGCAAGCGCCGCGCGTTCGAGTTGGCGATCCAGAGTCGCGAGCGGCAGGCCCTCGCGGATCGCGAGATCCAGATAGGCGGCGTCGTAGACTGTCAGCTTTCGTGCGCGGGCGAGCGCCATAAGCTCCGAGCCGTCCGGCGGGGCCACGATCTTCAGAGGAAGGGCCGCAAGATTGCGTAGGAAGTCTGCGGACTTTTGCGGCGTGCTTCGCCCGCGTCGCTCGCCGACGATCAGCACGTTGCGAAGCTCATAGAAGAAGACGGTCGGCGCAAGCGCCACGGTCTCGCCGAGCCGTTCGATCGCGGACATGACCCGCGGGTCGTCGTTCTCCCCGAAGGCGAATGCCGCCGCGATCGAGGCGTCGATCACGAAGGCTGTCAATACTTGTGTCCTTCGTGACGGCTGGCCAGAATCTCATCGAGGGGCGCTTTGCCGAGTTGCCCGCGGAGCGCTTTCAACCGCTTGATCGCCTCCGCCGCCTCGGACCTATGGACTTCCGCCGCCGGAACGATCCGGGCGATGGTTTTCCCATGCCGCGTAATGCGCACGATGGCGCCCCGCTCGACCTGGTCGAGCAACTCCGCGAATTTCGCCTTTGCTTCGGACGCCTGGTATTCGAGGCCATCAGCCATGATTTTGACCGGTCAGATTGACCGATTAGATATAGCGCGCGTGGCGCGACTTCGCCAGTGGAGCAGCCGCCGCAATGTGCCCTTAATCCGTGCGCGCTATCCTGACGCCATGACCGACACGCTCGCTTCCGCCGCCCTGCCCGCCGCGCCCGATCTCGCGGCCGCGGTCTCGGCGTGGCTTCGCCATCTCGCAGCGGAGCGAAAGATGTCGGCGCACACCATTGACGCCTACGGCCGCGACGCGCGGCAGTTTCTGGCCTTTCTCGCCGAGCGCTGCGGCGCGCCGCCTTCGATTTCCGGCTTCGTGCATTGCGCGCCGGGCGATCTGCGCGCTTTCCTCGCCCGGCGGCGGGCCGAGGGGATCGACGGACGCTCGCTGCAACGGGCGCTCTCGGCTTTGCGCTCGCTGGCGCGGGCGATCGCCCGCGACACCGACGAGACGGCTTCCGCGCTCGGCGCAATTAGGGCGCCGAAAAGCGCCCGCCGGCTGCCGCGTCCGCTGAACCCGTCGGACGCCCGCGCGGTGACGACGACCGGGCCGCGCGCGGGCGAGGCGCGGGAACAATGGGTGCTCGCCCGAGACGCGGCGGTGCTGGCGCTCTGCTACGGCGCGGGCCTCCGCATCTCCGAGGCGTTGGGCCTCAAGCGCGCTGACGCGCCGATCGGCGCGGTCGAAGCGGTGACGGTGATCGGCAAGGGCAAAAAGATGCGCTCCGCCCCGGTGATTGCGCCGGTGCGCAAGGCGATCAAGGACTACCTCGCGCTCTGCCCCTACACGCTGAAACCCGACGGCCCCCTGTTCGTCGGCGCCAAGGGCGGCCCGCTGTCGCCGCGGATCGTGCAACTCGCCATGGAGCGGATGCGCGGCGCACTCGGCCTGCCCGACAGCGCGACTCCCCATGCGCTGCGCCATTCCTTCGCCACCCACCTGCTCGCGCGCGGCGGAGATCTCCGCACGATCCAGGACCTGCTGGGCCACGCCTCGCTGTCGACCACCCAGGTCTACACGGGCGTCGACAGCGCCCGGTTGCTGGCGGCGTACAAGTCGGCCCATCCGCGGGCGTAGGCTATCGACGGTCGTCCGCCCAAGGCGGTATGAAAGCGGCCTCCCCTATGCGAGGCTTCCCATGACCGGCAAACGCATCGTCTTCACCGGTGGCTCCGGCAAGGCCGGCCGCCACGCCGTCCCGCATCTCGTCACCCACGGTTACGACGTCCTCAACGTCGATCTGAAGCCGTTCGACTTTCCGGGCGTGCCGACGCTGGTCGCCGACCTCGCCGACAGCGGGCAGGCGTTCAACGCCCTCACCGCGCACCGCGGCTTTTCCGGCTACGACCTCGGCCGTCCGCCGGCGCCCCCGACGCCGTCGTCCATTTCGCCGCGGTGCCTCGAGTGCTGATCGAGCCGGACAACACCACCTTCACCAAGAACGTGGTTAGCACCTACAACGTCATCGAGGCGGCGATGAAGCTCGGGGTGCGCAAGGTCGTGATCGCGTCGAGCGAAACAACCTATGGCGTCTGCTTCGCCGAGGGCGACAGGGACTTCCATGCTTCTCCAAGCCGCCCCCTTAACCTCTTGAACTGACGGGACATCAGGGTTCCCGCCCCAGAAAGACGTTGATAACGAACGGCTTCCCATTGCATGGCGAGGATGCCGGCACCATATTGGCGGCAGATGACGACGTTGCGCGACGCTGACGAAAAGCCGACGCAGCACAGCGCAAGCGGGGACGACACGACGCTACCAACGTCATGCCGCCCCCTAACCATCCGAACCGTAAGGAGCGGTCCCAATGGCTGAAGAAAGCGACACCACACAACCCGTCCCGGAGCAAGTGAGCGAGACCAGGCTGGAGCCTCACGCTCTCGCTCTCATCTTCCCCGAAGTGACGGGGACCGATTTCGACGATCTCGTCGCCGACATTAAGGCCCATGGGCTGGTCGAGGATATCGTCACCCACGAGGGCAAGATCCTCGATGGCCGCACCCGCTACAAGGCGTGCATGGCGGCCGGCGTCGAGCCGCGGTACCGGCCGTTCGAGCGCGTCATCGAATTCGACGGCGGCCCTCTCGACTACGTCATCTCGAAGAACCTGACGCGCCGGCACCTGACCACATCCCAGCGGTCCGCCATCGCCGCCGACCTCGAAACGCGCGGCCATGGTGGAAAGCGCACCGCCGGGCAAGATGGGAATTCCCATCTTGAACCCACGCGCGCCGAGATTGCGGCGAAGCTGGACGTGAGCGAGAGCAGCGTCGCCGTCGCCCAGAAGGTCAAGAAGGCCTCGCCCGAGCTGCACGAGGAAGTGAAGGCCGGCAGGACGTCGCTCAATGCGGCCGAGCAGGCAATTACCGTCCGGGTGTCCAAACAACCGGCGAGGACGACCGTCGTCACCGTCAAGCGCACGGAGCAAACGGCGAAAGACCCTGCCGCTGAGCCCGTGCTGGAGGGCGAAATCCTGACGGGTGAAATAGCGACGCCGTACACCAGCAACGGCGAACCGGAAACGGGGCCGAGCGGCGTTCAGCGGCTGATCGCCGAGATGCGCAATGGGCCAATGAATGCCGGGCTGCGCGCGGATGAAAGCGCCGCGCCAGCCCGCGATGAGGGCGATGCTGAAAAAACGCTCTACTGCTCGTTCTGCAGCAAGAGCCAGCATGAAGTGCGAAAGCTTATCGCCTTCGCGTCCGTCTTTATTTGCGACGAATGCGTCGGGCTCTGCGTGGACGTCATGCGGGACAAGGGTGGAATCATCCCGCCGCCCCTCGGAGGCGAGAAGCTGCAGTTGGCGGTGAACCAGCTTGTCGAAACGCTCGAAGCCTACGGCTCCGGCAACCTGAAGAAGCGCAAGGCGCTGACGGAAGCTGTGACGGCATGGACCGGGACGCTCGCCAAGAAAGAGCTCCGACGCCGGACCGCCGCCGTCCGTCGCGCCGTCGACGCGATCCTCGCCGGGCTGGAGGCGGACAAGACCTATGTCGAAATGCCCGACGGCTCCTTTCAACGCTGCGACACCGTGGTGGGCAAGGGAGGCTCGCGAAAATGACCACCAAGATTAGTGACACATGGTTGAAAAAGCAGCCCGCGCCCGCGAAGGGCGCTATCACCATCTGGGACGCTGAAATCAAGGGCTTTGGCGTCCGCATTTACGCACCGACCCGACGGCACCCTCAGGGCGATCGCTCCTTCTTCCTGAACTACCGCATTGAAGGCATGGAGCGACGTTTCACCATTGGCAATTACCCCGCATGGTCCTCCGAGGCGGCGCGCGCCGAGGCCAAGCTCCTCAGGCGACGCGTCGATCGTGGCGAGGACGTCGCGGGCGACAAGCGCGCCCGGCGCACAGCCCCGACTGTCGCGGATCTGGCCCAGAGATACCGGACCGAGCATTTGCCTTTGAAGGCAGCCAGCTCGCAGCTCAGCGACTGGCACATGATCAAGAAGGAAATTCTGCCGGTGCTCGGCGAGAGGAAGGTCGCCAGCATAGACAACGTTGATATCGAATCCCTCTGCCGCGCCATCACCGGGCGAGGCAAACCCATTCGAGCGAACCGCGTCTTAGCGGTCATGTCGAAGATGTTCTCACTCGCGCTGAAGCGCTTGCCCGATGAGGACGCTGCTTGGCGCAACCAGGCGCAAGGCAACCCTTGCCGAGGCATCAGCAAGAACCCGGAGCGGAGCCGGACGCGCTTCTTCAGC